>VFJT01000037.1 GCA_009885935.1 Gammaproteobacteria bacterium | reverse complement strand
TTACCTCTTTCCTTCTGTTTTTTAATAGTACAGAGCAGGATACGGCAATGCCTCCTAACCGGCAATCTTAATTGTCGTTGACCGGCAAAGATAATTGTCGCTCAATACCTTTTTCCTGATGCTTGTCTTCAATCTTAAGCCCTATCCCTACACTTGCAACATAACCCAGAGCAGCAATAGCTCCCACGGCTGCAGTCAACATTGTAGGGCCCACTAATGGAGCCATGAAAGCAAAAACCAATCCTGCTGGTGGGAACACACTCAAAGCCAAAGCCCCGGCAAAAGCAGCAGTAACCCCCACCCTACGGCAACAAATGCCTTAGCCGCCAAACTTCCTTTTTCTTTAGGTAAATTATGAATAGCCTTAACACAATCTTCTTCAGTAGGGCGAGATTGCTTTAATGGTTCAGGCATCGCCGGAATATTATCGACACCCATCATTGTCATACAATCATGCAATTGACCAGCCTGAAAGTTAAAGATAGTGGTTAAATCATCTTTGTTCACACCGCCTTTTTTTACTGCAGAGTCTGCGGCACTTAGGAAATCTATCTGGCTTTTGATCACAGGATCATTGAGTACATCAAATTCTTTGTTATCCGGTTCTGCCGCAGAAAAAACGCTTTCTTTATAGGCGTTAAGACAGGCTTTGTTTTCGTAGGGGCAGGCCCCCGTGCCTGCCCTAACCAGGGCAACCACAGGGGGTTGCCCCTACGATAGAACATCGCTTTTATCCCATTTACCCAGGGGTATCATCGTTCCACTAATGATTAGGGTTTAAGCGAATCCCATTGCTTCTAAGGTCTAATTTGGGCTGATAATAGCCTATACAGACCATACAATGAGCTTAGTGCCGCAAAATGATTCAATAGTGGCGCATATTCTAGAAGGGTGCCTCACGAGCCCTTATAGAAAGCAAGGGTCGTGTCTATCTCTTACTCGTTTCAATGCCGCGACGGATCATAAATTCCACGTCTGCATGCGCATTAATATATTCAATAGTGGTTTTAGGGTGGGCTGTTGCGTACACTCTAAACAGTTGATCGGCAAAGCCTTGCCCCACCAATCTAATACCACTGAAATCCAAAATGACGTGGTCAAATTTTTCTAAATTAGAGGTGATTCGTTTTGCCTGTGAGCGTGAAATTAAAACCTCCTCTTTAAATTGTGCTAGTTTTACGATAATTTCAGTTTTATTGAACGACAAAGAATCTTCATCTTGATACGATTCAAACAGGTTTTTCAAAAGAAGTTTGGATTTTTTGTTAATGGCCATTTTAACCATAGTTCCTGTTGTCTTGTGATCTAATGTTTCAAATGACCAATCATGTTCCGTGTTATTACGCATATAATATAAGCTATTAGCATAAATCTCAAAAGTATTAAATGCTCTAGAGGTAAAAAATATCCCTTCTCCCGTATGATTAGCGGGGTCCGTGGTTAGCTTGCCTTTGCTCAGTTGCAAAATACTTTCCCGTATATCCTCTAAGTTAAAGTAATCATAAATATACTGAAATAGTCCGATGCCATTGTCAGCAATCATTAAAACCAAATTATCTTTAACCCATTGTGTTTCTACTTTAATGTGCGCTCCGTGAGAATGATCAATCGCATTATTAAATATTTCAGTAAATCCATAAAAAAAAATATCTTTAACATTGTTTGGCAGCACATTGGTAATGAATGAGAAATCTTGTTCAAGAACAGAAAATTCAGATAGTGCCGGTGAAATTTTATAAATTTTTTCATAAGTTAGGGTAGCGGCTAAAAAATATTTTACCTGTTTTGTAATCCCCGATTTAATAATTTTGTTCTGTTGCAATAGTGTTGCCAGATGACGATGTATAGTTGTACGGCTAACATTAAAATGTTGTGCAGCGACAGCTACAATATCTTGTGAATGTTGTGCAATATGTTTTAATAAATAATCCTTAATTTCACCACTTGGTTTCATAGGAATCCCCGCTTGTTTACAGAGTGTTAATACCATTATAGCATACATTGTAACGCGTTGCAATAATTATTGTGACACGTTATAATTCGCTATCCCCCCGCATAGGATTAAATACTGGCTCTGAAATGGCAATAACAGCCGCTAAAAATTGTAGCCCGTTATTATTCAGTAAATCAGGAGCGTTTTATTTAATAATCTCTTAATAATTATTTGGTACAATAGCTTATAGTATTAGGAGAGTTTCATAATGATTCCATTAACAGAACAGCAAAAAAACAACTGGGCATTATTCGAGCAGCTTCGCGTGAAAGCGGGTGCTTCTGTAAATGACGAACACGCCCTGCAAGCAGTAGTACGGCAGTTTGCTTTACGCTTGCTTGAACAAGATCCCAATCAAGAAGCCATTGTTGTTGCAGGGCAAACGCTCATCCGTTTCTCAAGTTCGAGGTATTCTAACAAGGCCTCCTACCTTGCTCATCACCGAAAAAACGGCGTTTGGGGCGAAGATCCTATTCTATACACCGCTTTACATGCACTGGGCTATCAACCTGTGATGCATTTGGCAGGTACCACTCTACCCGCTTACGTTCCTTTCGAGCAAACGACTACTCGCACGCCCTTAACTATTCATATCCTTAATTATGGCGCACAAAAAGGCGGTTATCATTGGGAGCTACACGGTAAAAGCAATCCAGGCGCGGGTAATTGCATGTACTATACCCTTGCGCAGCAAATTCAGCGTGACTTACCCAAAATAGCACGGACCATTCAAGCTGAGATAAAAGCAGTTGCTGTATTGCGTGAGTCTGATCCGCAGCCTAATCCTGCGCCTACACCCAAGACTGAATTCAAAAGTTCTATGCCCACTTCGCAGACAGTGCATGCTATGCCGATAGGTGCTAACGATGTCTCAGAAGCGGTTATTCAGGCCTCAATAAGGCATGCTCAAGTGCATACCGATGCTTTTGAAGCAATGAAGCAGCAACTGACGGAGTTAACACCAAGCCAGTTAAGTACAGCGCAACTGTTGAACTATTATCGAACGTTGCGTGATACGGTTGATGACACGTACCTAGAAGGGCGATTAAACGAAATATCTAAAGAGCGTGGCGATGAAACCATTGCAGCAGTCATTAATGGCATTTTGCCAATTGCTGCAGCTGATCAGAATGCGCTTCGTGTAGAGCTTATCCATGCACTTGCCAGAGAATCGAGTTTGCGTGACAGCTCATATGATTACCTCAGCGGCCATCTTGCCGAGATCCTCAAGGTTGAACTGTTGAAAAAGACGTCTGGGCAACCCAGTTTGCTCCAAGCGAATAAAATAACCTTATTCCATCCAAAAAATTGCACGCAAGAAGTTGCAAAAACTCCCGTCATTTCCTCTGCTAAAACTACACTTATGGTGATTTAAGAATCTGCTGTGACCAAACCGCTGTCGCCAATCCAACTGGGCGGAACAATGCCCACTGCGGCACGAGTATCGTCGAAGCTAAGGTATTCCCAGGCAGAAGGTTGTTGCAGCAATTTACGCACCAACTGATTATTTAAGCCATGGCCCGATTTAAAGCCACGGAAAGCGCCAATTAAATTGGCCCCTAGTAGGTATAGATCGCCAATGGCATCTAAGGCTTTATGACGCACAAATTCATCGCGATACCGCAAACCATCTTCGTTTAAGACCCTATATTCATCGACCACAACGGCATTTTCTAAGCTGCCCCCTAAGGCTAAATTTTTAGCGCGCAGGTATTCATAGTCGGAAACAAAGCCGTAAGTACGCGCACGGCTGATTTCGCGGCTATAAGAATTTTGTGAAAAATCAATGGAGATGATCTGATCTTGGGGCTTAAACAAAGGGTGTTTATATTCAATTTCGAAGTCTACCCTAAAACCATCGAAAGGCTCTAGGCTGGCATATTTATACTCTTTGCTACCACGCTGCCCTTCTTCAATAAGTACTTTTTCTTTGATGCGGATAAACTTTTTAGCCGCATTTTGCAGCTCTATGCCTGCGGATTGGATGAGGAATACGAAGGGTGCCGCACTACCATCCATAATGGGTAATTCTGGGGCGGTGACTTCAACATAGGCGTTGTCTATCCCTAGGCCAGCCAGGGCGGACATCAGGTGCTCAACCGTAGAAATACGAGCATTGCCCTGCACCAAGGTGGTTGCAAGCATCGTATCGCCCACGGTTTCAGCCTTCGCTGGAAAAACAACCACGGGGTCTAGATCGGTACGTATAAAGACTATGCCCGTATGCGCCGGGGCAGGCCGTAAGGTTAAATAAATCTTCTTGCCTGTGTGTAAGCCTACACCCGTGGCACGAATAATGTGTTTTAATGTTCTCTGCTTTATCATATTTATGCTTTCTCGCATAGATTGGTATAATTAGTACAATGATATCATATTTTCTATATTAAGTTCAAAAACCGTAGGGGCGGGCCCCCGTGCCCGCCCAAACAAGGGCAGGCACGGGGGCCTGCCCCTACGCGCCCTATCTCCTAAATTTAGTTGACTTCCTCAGGCTTACGTAGGAAGGCAGGAATATCTAAATAATCCGCTGGATTGCGTTGTTTAGGTTCGGTTGTACCCTGTTGTGCCGCAGGCGCAGGCGCAGTGGCCAGCGGTTTACGCATTGGACTCGCGGCCACATTGGCGCTATTAAAAGCAGCTGCTTTTTGTCGCAATATAGCCGGGCGATCTAAACGATTATAATCGACGCTACCATCGTTGCGCAGATGCTGATAATAATTCATTGCCGCGTTATTGCCTTGGGCTGAATGGCCACGCGCATCGCCGCCTATACCGCCGCGTTCATCACGGCCGCTGCCTAAGCCCGTCACCACTAAGGTAACACGCATTTCATCTCTCATCTCTGGATCGATGACAGTACCCACAACCACCGTTGCGTTTTCACAGGTAAAGTCTTTGACGGCTTCACCCACTTCTTCAAATTCGCCAATCGACATATCCAGGCCCGCGGTGATATTGACCAATACCCCTTTGGCGCCTTGCAAATGCACGTCTTCCAACAAAGGGCTGGAAATAGCGGCTTCGGCGGCTTGTCTGGCACGATTATCCCCTGTGCCTACGCCAGTACCCATCATCGCCATACCATTGGCGGACATAACAGTTCGTACGTCGGCAAAGTCTACGTTGATTAAACCAGGGCGTGTGATCAATTCGGAAATACCTTGCACCGCACCAAACAACACATTGTTCGCCGCCTTAAATGCATTGAGTAGGGTCATATTCTTGCCCAAGACGCTGAGCAATTTGTTGTTAGGAATAATAATCAAGGAGTCTACATTAGGATACAATTGTTGTATGCCTTCTTCAGCAATTTGCGCGCGCTGCTTGCCTTCAAACAGAAAGGGTCTAGTCACCACAGCGACCGTTAAAATACCCATTTCTTTTGCTAAACGCGCAATAACGGGTGCCGCACCCGTACCCGTACCACCGCCCATACCTGCAGTGATAAACACCAAATCGGTATCGGCTAAAAATTCACGTATATTTTCGCTGTCTTCTTCTGCGGCTTGTCGGCCTATGGCGGGATCGGCGCCTGCGCCTAAGCCCTTGGTAATTTGATCGCCCAGTTGTATAGTGCGCGTATTACAGTCTAGCAGTGCCTGTGCATCGGTATTGGCACAAGCAAATTCCACGCCTTCTAGATGGCTGTCTAACATAGACTTTACAGCATTGCCGCCGCCACCGCCTACGCCAATAACGCGGATCACAGCCCCTTGTATACTCTTATTATCTGTAGCAAACATTTATTTTATTCCTCTATCGTTATAGTTACTCATCATTATCTATAAATTACCTTGAAACCACTGACGCATGCGCAACCACACATTCCCATTCGCGGAATGGATGTTGTCTGTCTGCCCAGACATCTGCCGCCTGTAACCATGCACCAATAACCCGACGCTGGTGGCGTAAATAGGGTTGTGCGTGACATCTGGCAAACCGCCGATATTTTTCGGCAGTCCCAAACGCACGGGTAGCTGAAAAATAGATTCGGCTAGATCTAATGCACCCTGAATTTTAGCACCGCCACCCGTTAAAACCATACCCGCAGTCAGCAAGTGTTCTAGACCACTACGTCGCAGCTCGGCCTGTATCAATGAAAAAATTTCGTCGTAACGCGGCTCTATGACTTCCGCCAAACTACGACGCGATAAATGACGACCGCCACGCTCACCCACCGTAGGCACTTCGATTAAATCGTTGGCATTGGCAAAACTGGCCATGGCACAACCGAATTTAACTTTAATGGCTTCAGCTGCTTTAGTTGGCGTGCGCAACGCCAACGCAATATCGTTGGTGACTTGATCGCCCGCAATGGGAATAACCGCCGTATAGCGTATGGCACCATCGCTAAAGATAGCGATGTCGGTAGTCCCACCACCGATATCCACCAAGCATACACCCAATTCTCTTTCGTCTTCTGTGAGCACCGCATCACTAGAAGCCAGTTGTTCTAAAATGATATCGGCCACTTCTAAATTGCACCTACGAACGCATTTCACAATATTTTGTGCCGCCGAAACCGAGCCGGTTACCATGTGTACTCTGGATTCTAAACGCACCCCCGACATGCCTATAGGCTCGCGGATACCTTCTTGGTTATCGATGATAAATTCTTGCGGCAACACGTGAATGATTTGTTGATCGGCAGGAATGGCCACCGCTTTGGCGGCATCAATAACGCGGTCTACATCGGAAGACATCACCTCGCGGCTGCGTATCGCCACAATACCGTGAGAATTCATGCCTCGTATATGGCTGCCCGCAATACCCACAAATACGGCATTCACTTTACAACCGGCCATTAGTTCCGCTTCATCCACCGCCCGTTGTATAGATTGCACCGTTGCTTCTATATTCACCACTACGCCGCGCTTTAAGCCACGCGAAGCGGCTGTACCAAAACCAATCACTTCAATAACGCCTTCGGCGTTGATTTCACCGACTATGGCGACAATTTTGGTTGTACCTATGTCTAGACCGACGATTAATTTAGATTCTTTTGGCTTGGGCATTCCGATTATTCTCCGTCAGAAGGGACTCGCTCGTAATTGCAGATTAGGATAACAAAATTCTCTGCAAAAAACTAGGTTATTGCGTTATTTTTATTAAGTTATATTTGTTTTGCCATCGCTACGCCAACCCACCGCCATGCCATTTTCATAGCGCAAATCCACATAAACAATGCGGTTTGCTTTGTCTACTAATTCAAGAGGATAAACTTTAACAAAACGGCGCATGCGTTGCTGCAAGTCCTTATCGCCTAAATTTAAAACAATTCCGTTGCTTAAAAGCACACTATATTCACGCGCGCTGCTTTCATTTAAGGCTTGCATGCTCAAGGCCTCTGTTGCTAAGTCCGCTTTAAACGCATAATAAAGTCCTAATAACGCCGGCGCATCATTCTCTGGACTGTTTATTTCGGGTAGAGGAACTGCCGTCAGCGGAACGTGCGTTTGATAGATCACGCCATTGTCTAACAAATATGCATTTTTATTCCACCTAGCCACTGTATCGTGCAAACTTAGTTTAATGAGTATATTATCCGGCCAAGTTTTTTCAACCACGGCCGTTTTTATCCAGGTTAATTGCAATAGAGCCGCCTGAATCCCATTAACATGCGCACGAAAAAATCCACGACGCAGATGCGGCGACACTGCATTGCGTATAGCGTCTTCATCTATAGCAACCGTGCCATGCTGAACCACCACATGCCGAACCGGAAATTTTGGCAATATAAAAAAATAAATTGCCGTGATGAGAATTAACGCCGACAATATGGCCAAATTAAAGCCGCGCTTTAATATCGGCGTCGTTTTTTTTGAGCTTTTTTTAACCGCACCGGCCTTGCTACGGCGCCACTGACGTTTATCGTCACTCCATCTCATGTTGTAATCCTAGGATTGAACTGGATAGGGAGTATATACCGATTACAGTTGTAGATGCGATGGGTATATTCTGAGAATTAGGCAAAACTTCATCCGTTGCTACTTAAAGAAGACGCTCTGCGAAAATTCGTTTTCCTGTGTAGGTGGGCCGCTTTCTGGATCATTTTCTTGGACACTCGCATGGAAAAAATAGTGTGGTGTTGAGCTTGAAGAGCGGTAGGATATTTGAGATAGCTCAATGTCGGAAGGATTTTCCCGTGGAGTCGGCCGAAAAGAGAAGCGTGAAAATAGAGGTGTCACTGAGGGTACACTGTTAACCGGGTCTTTGGTTGTTGCTGATTGGGCAAGGAAGGAATCCAAATTCATTATATGCCATTGATAATGAATCGTATTATTCAAAGATAAAGGGATTCGATCGGCAATTATTCTTCTGAATGAAAGTAGAGTTCCCATGACGACATCCTGTTTATATTCGTCAGTATCGCGGAAGTCCTCTATGAGGGATTGTAATGCTACGTAGTACTTGTATAATATGTCTGGAATATTTTTTGTTTCCTGACCATCATTATATGTAATTTCTATACTGTTAAACCAACCTACATTATAAAAAGCACGCTCGATAATGCGTACTATTTCTTGCAGATATGCACCTAATTTTCCTGACATTAAAACTGCTATGTTTCTTCGAGCGATATGATAATAGATTTCATTTCTTGCTTCTAAAGATCTATTTGCTAGCAATGCTTGGTATTGTTCGTTAGAGATAGGTCTGTGGATTTGTGCTGCGTATGCACCAACCAGAGCAGCTATCTGTTTTGCTATACTCGCGTTTAAGCTAAAATCTTGTTGCAATTTGGATATGAGCGCTTCATATTGTTTGATGCACTCTAGTGTCGATCCTGCATTAAAGGCTTTGCTACCAGCACCTTTCTGGTCGTATGTCATCTCTTGGAATATTTCAAGAGCAGATGCAAATTCATGCTCTACGGTTACTTTAATAGCAAGAGGCGTTTCTTCTTTGTTTTCTTCTGTATTGGCACTAATACAAACGTGCTTATCTCTGTATAGACTCATGATATTGCTATTTAAGTTAAGTCCTGCTAAGATTTCTTTTGCTTCCCGTTTCTTGGCGTCCCTTGTATTTCGTAAATCCTCCTGACTAACCTTCGCAAGAATAAAGCTATTCTTAAAATATAGAAGCTCAGTTAAAATTTGGCCTGCCTGGTCAAATAGGTCTATATTTATAGAGTGCACATTTTCTTCAGGAAAAATTATTTCTACGACCTCTTGTTGCAATAGAATGGTTAAATTCTTATTTAAGGTATCCAGTGGGATATTTTTTTGTACCCAGTCAAGAAATGGGGTTTCAAAAAAACCGGCAGATTGTAATGCGGGGGAGGATATACCGTTATTTCGATACAAGTTTTCCGTTGCCAATTGCACAAAAGTCTTATAAACTTCTTCTTCTGTTAATGATATGACTTCTATTGGATCTGCTGCCATGACTATTGCCTCCGTAATAATTGTATTACTAATAAAAAAGATTTATTGGAGTAACATACATAAACTTTTTTAAAACCACCTATCTATGAGGCAGATTATAACAAAAGTTATATATGACTTCTATACCCATCGTATGGGCAACCACAGTGGGTTGGCAGGCACGGGGGCCTGCCCCTACGTGCATTCTCGCATCTTAAAGTACGATAGTTATATATCCATTTACAGGCTATACGCTCCGCTGTTGCGTATGAAATATGAGCAAAACAGTAAAATCAAACCGCCGCAGCCAGCCTTGCGGTTAAGATATGGCACACGTTATAATGCCGCCAGCATTAAGGAGGATTTGACATGGATAACAGCATTAGCACCCCGTTAAAACGGCATCGTTTAAACTTCTTAGATCTAGGTCTTAGCAGATATCTATATTTACTCAGCATTCTATTACCCGTAGCGGCAACAGCCCTTATCTTTTTCCTGCCTTATTATTTTGTCAGCGCATTGCAATTTAGCCTATTACAAACGGGTTTACTGATGTCCTGTTATGGTGTGGGGATTTTCATCGCCATACTCCTAACGCCTTATTTAAGCCTACAGTATGTCCCCAGAAAAATTATTTTATTTTCTCTTTGTGCAAACTGCATCGCTCTAGCCTATTTTTTGTATGCAGAAACTTTTCTGCCGCTAACGTTTAATCTAGTACTACTCGGTTTTGCGGGTTATTGTTTTAAAAACAACCATCCCCATTTACTATTACAACAAACTGAAAACAACTCTGGCGCACAAACAAAAATAGTGCAACAATCTTATATGGCATCTAATGTAGGTCTAGGTTTGGCGATGTTAGCCATAGCCCTTTTTGCTGTTAATAATTTTAAAACCTTGTTTATTGTCGCCATTATTTTAAATGCGCTGCCTTTGTTTTTCTTGCCTAGAGATAGTCCCATCACCAATGAAGATGCGATATTTGTGCGTAGGGGCAACCCCCTGTGGTTGCCCTGGTTAGGGCAGGCACGGGGGCCAGCCCCTACGCATTCTGATATTTTTTCGTTGACGCTGTTATTTTTAGGCGGTTTAATATTAAGCCAATTAACCGCCACCTACAGCATTTATTTAATTCTAAAATTCCCGCATGTAGGTTTAACAGCCATGGCCGTTTTTATGTTCGTGAACGTATTTTTAATCAGTTGGTTGCAAACGCCGCTGCTGAATGTTTTTAATCGCGGCAGTAAGTTATTTTACGGCGGCTGCGGTGCTTTATTAATAGGCTTAGGGTGTTATGTAGGGTGCCTCGCTCATGTGTTTTCTTTAGTGATTTTAAGCGCTATGATCCTAAGCTTGGGGGAAATATTTTTCATTAGCAGCTTATACAGTGTATGTCGTCGTTTTTTTCAGGGTACTTTGGCATTAAGTTTAATCGTAGGTGCCAGTTTGGGGGCCTATGTGTATCAATTTTTTGGTGCGAATGCCTTATGGCAAAGCTGTGCGTATATCGGTGTAGCGTGTTTTGGGTTGTG
>VFJT01000039.1 GCA_009885935.1 Gammaproteobacteria bacterium | reverse complement strand
TTACCTCTTTCCTTCTGTTTTTTAATAGTACAGAGCAGGATACGGCAATGCCTCCTAACCGGCAATCTTAATTGTCGTTGACCGGCAAAGATAATTGTCGCTCAATAGCTAAAATTCGAGTGAAGTTAATAGCTTGCTGCGCTGCCCAAAAAAATGATAAAAATACGCCCATAATAGATGCGCATTTATTTGATACTATAGGTCAAGATAGCTTGGCAGAGAGCTTAAGTATGGCATTTGACAGAAAGCATATAGACTCTATTGTATCGGCGAATAGAGAGATAGTCTGTGTTGATCCCGATACTGGTAGTGTAACCACTATGACCCTCCCAATGTATGTACAAGAGCATTGGACAGGAAGAGGCCGAAGGTTAATGGAAGATTCTTCATACACAGAAACAGACAAAGATCTCAAAAATGAACAGTACGCATTATTGGGCCGTCTAATGCACGGCAGAATGGAGCTTAAACGTCCCGATTCTGCAATCAAGCTTGAAAGCGTCGGCGGATCAAAGTCATCTATCCGTGATCAATATCAACAAGGTTCACATTTTATGCAGCCGTATATAAAAGTACAAGAAGAATGGAAAGAAAAATCGCGTGACCATAATAAAAAATATAGAGAGGCAATGTTAAAAAAATGTAGTGAAAAAAAAGAACCCGATCTTGACCCTCTTTTTATAGAATTGAAAGAAGAGATTGCAAGAATGCTTATTGCGGATCCTGGAGTGATATATGAGGCAATAAAAGAGACTAAAAGAGAAATAGAAACAAAAATCACATTATTGGACTATGAAATATCAGGGCTAAAATCGGGCAAACCGGCTAAAAACACAATGATCAGTTTTGAAAGTGAAGATTTTGATTGTTTTTTTGAAGCCGATTTACCCAGTAAAAAACAACCCAGCAATGAGGAAAAAATAAAAGAAATGGAGATGCTTCTATTAAGAGCGAAAAAAACATTGCCTGTGCTAGATGATTTAAGTGGAAACATTTGGAACGAAAGCAAAGAATATACTGAAATAGCAAACAAAGATTGGCAAGAATTTAAAGAAAATTTACTGCGTACGGAAAAAGAGTGTACTGATAATTACAAAAAAAACAAGAAGATAATATCTTTTATTCATAGAATAAAAGATTCGCTCATGGAAAAAGTACAGGAAAAAACTGCTGGCAATAGTTCGTTTTTTATAGAATTAAACAAGAATATTCCTAAAACACTCTATGAGTTAGACGTTATTAGTAACAGTGATGATGAGCCAAAGGAAAAAATACAACGATTGCAAAAAATAGTTCAAGAAAATAAACCTCTGCTGGATGGGTTTTCTGAAGAATTAGCAGCTCTGGCGGAAAAACCAGCCTCTCCTTCAGTCGCGCCTGGGTAATGGCTTTCAGCATTGGCCAGGCCGCGAAGCCACAATTGAGGGCCATGAAAAAACTTGATTTGAAACTGGGCCCCGACTTTAGGTCGAAGACAACCCTGTGGAATATAATATCAGCTCAGATTATGGGCTACCCAGTTTGAGCAAAAATGTAGAAAAATAACGGTTTACGGTGTATACTGTACATCCTTAATCTATATATATACGTTTTTCTATGACCCAATTAACTGAACTACAAGCCCAAGCAAGCGAAAACCTGCATACTTTAGGCGATTTTTTGCGTTTTGCCGCCTCACAAGCAACTTTAGCCAATCTTTACTGTGGGCATGGTACAACCTCGATTTGGGATGATATGGCAGCGCTTATTTTAGGGGGCTTGTCTTTACCCATGGATATCCCAGAATGGGTGTGGAATAGCCGCTTGTTGCCCCATGAGAAGACCACTTTATTTAGACTATTGGTCCGCCGTATTGAAGAAAGAATCCCTGTACCGTATTTAACCCACGAAGCCTGGTTTGCGGGGATGCCTTTTTATGTAGATGAACGCGTCTTGATTCCACGCTCACCCTTTGCAGAAATCATAGAAGCGCAATTTGCGCCGTGGATAGCCGCTGAAACAATAGAATCGGTATTAGAAATAGGTACTGGCAGCGCCTGCATGGCTATTGCCATCGCTTTGGCAATACCTTCGGCTGAAATTTATGCGACGGATATTTCCTCGGAAGCGCTAGAGGTTGCTAAGATAAATGTCGCACAATACGATCTAGCGCATCAGATTCATTTATTACAATCAGATGTATTTAGCAATATTCCCGCTGGCCAAACTTTTGATTTAATCATTAGTAATCCACCCTATGTAGATGCTGAAGATATGGCAAGCTTACCGCTAGAATATCGTCACGAACCCACATCAGCGTTGGCTGCGGGTGTGGATGGTTTAGACATCGTGCATCGTTTACTCAAAGAGGCGGCGCAACATTTAAACCCGGGGGGCATATTGATAGTTGAAGTAGGAAATAGCAGCGGTGCCTTAGTCGAGGCTTATCCAAGCTTAGCCTTTATTTGGGTTGAGCTAATGCAGGGTGGAGAGGGTATTTTTGTGGTAACGCGCGAAGCGCTTTAGTCGCACGCATAACGTAATATTATATAGAGGATACTATGTCAAAATCATTTCGCGTTGCTGTTGTAGGCGCCACCGGTTTGGTGGGCGAAACCCTATTAGAAATATTGGTGGAACGTCATTTTCCTATTGCTAAGCTCTATCCTTTGGCCAGTGAGCGCTCACAAGGAGAGAGTGTTTTATTCGGTAAAAAGCCGTTGCTGGTTGAAAATCTAGCTCAATTTGATTTCAGCACAGTAGACTTGGCTTTTTTTATGGCGAGTAATGCGGTAGCTTTAGAGTATGCACCGCGCGCAGCAGAAGCAGGTTGTATCGTCATCGACAATAGTTCGGCATTTCGTTATGACGCGGATGTGCCGTTAATTGTGCCCGAAGTCAATAGCAGTGCTATAGAAGAGTATAGACAGCGTAATATTATTGCTAACCCTAATTGTTCCACCATACAGATGGTGGTGGCATTAAAACCCATCTACGATGCCGTGGGCATAGCGCGCATTAATGTGACTACCTTTCAATCTGTATCGGGCGCAGGGCGTGCCGGATTGGAAGAGTTAGCCCAGCAAACACAGCAGGTGCTGAATGCACAACCTTTAGGGCGAACGGTATTTCCGCGACAGATAGCCTTTAACGTTATTCCCCAAATCGATTCTTTTCAAGACAATGGCTATACTCGTGAAGAAATGAAACTGGTGTGGGAAACACAGAAGATTTTTGCCGACGACAGTATTTTGGTGAATCCAACTGCGGTGCGTGTGCCTGTATTCTTTGGGCATTCTGAAGCCATTCATATTGAAACACGCGCTAAAATTTCTGTGCAAGAAGTGTATGAGCTGCTGCGCAACGCGCCTGGCATTATTGCCAAAGATCCGTTGGAGAATGATCAGTATCCTACCCCGGTGATGAAAAAAATTCTAAAGGACGCCGTTTACGTAGGACGTATACGTGAAGATATATCGCATCCACATGGCATCAATTTATGGGTTGTTGCTGATAATGTGCGCAAGGGCGCGGCTCTAAATGCAGTAGAGATTGCTGAATTGTTGCTCTAATGAAACAATTTACCTCTAAAAAACAATAAATTATAAATAAAAAAGCAAAATCATTCACCTTTTTTAAAATATTCTGCTACAATTAATGGGCACGCTTTCTAGTCAGCATGCGCCAGGCGCGTGTTTCGTTAAGAATGGGTTTGTTTACAATTTAAACAATTTAAACAATATAATAATGTACTCATAGTGATTTGGTTTTAAGCGCGACGGCGAGCAAGCTTGCCAACAAAGCATAAAATCAAAGCGCGTAGAGTATATCCAATTGAAATGTTAAGGACATATAGCGAAGGATAGAGCGGTGACTAGGATCACCATTGGGTCTAAAAACTTTTAAAGAGGGACAAGGATATGACAGCACGTAAAGCGTCTACAAATCACAAAAATCAAATTTTTGAACAATCACGACAACTCATGCGTATGCAAGGGTACAATAGTACCTCCATTGCGGACATCGCACAGGGTTGCGGTTTAAGTAAAGCGAGTATTTATCACCACATATCTGAGAAAAAAGATTTGGTGGGAATAGCCATGCGCGATGTAAAGAAATTCTTTAAAGAGAATTGCTTTGATTTAATTTACGACAACCAGTTGCCAGCCGCCAAAAAAATCGATTTGCTTTTCGCTACATTGGGCCAATATTTAGCAGAATACCAAGGGGGTTGTTTGGTGCATAATTTGGTACATGAATTGGTAGATTCACAGCCCGAATTTTTGAATTTGTTTCAAGATTATTTTTCAATGTGGCTAGATGCAATCGCTCATATTTTTCAAAAGTCATATACACCAGAAATCGCGCGTACTTTAGCTGAAGATATTGTCGCACAAATAGGCGGCGCCATTATGATGGACCGTCTATATCGTACCGATAAATATCTACAACGCGTTAAAACACTCATGATTTCTTATGTGGCCGAAAAAGAGAAAGAGGCTGCTATTGCTTAGATGCTTTCTTCTGGAAAGGGCGGTTTGTAGGGGCGGCTCGTGAGCCGCCCTGTTTAATCATCCTGTGAAATAAAAACAGGGCGCCTCGCGAGGCGCCCCTACAGTTGTCTCTACTATCGTTGCGTAACCACCACCGTATCTTTTGTTGAGGCTATCTGTCTAAAATGACCCGCTTGGGCTGCAAAAGCAGCGAGTTCTCTACGGCGTAAAAACACATACAAAGGGGTGTCTAGGCGCCATAACTGCCAAAATGATTCTTCTTCAATCAAGCGTTTTTGCTGTTCTGGATCCTCTGTAGGCGCATAAGACAATTCACTGCTCCAGTTATCACCCTTTATTCTGCTCCAATGATAGACTACGCGTACAGTCTGTTGACTGTATAGGGGCAGATCTTGAAAATAAGTATGGTAGCTAACGATGGACAAAGGCGCGATATTTGGGGGCAGAGCGTTGACCAGCGAGCGTACACTACGCGTGTTCCTGTATTGCACTACACAAGCCGTAATAAGGGATAATGCTATCATAATGCACACGATGGTATTAAATAGTTTCTTTTGCACGCCCGCTTGCACTATCGCCATGGCAGTTAAAATAGCCAGTGGGGCAAAAATAGGTATGATATAGCCTACCAATTTAGAGTTGGGAATGGAAAAGAAAATTAACACTACCAGAGCCCAAATGGTTAAATAGATTACGATATACCTTTCTTCTCCTGTGGTTGCCCTACTAGGGCAGACACGGGGGTCTGCCCCTACGCTCTTTCTTGCATCTTGATTTGCGGTGGATATATACAACGCTTTTAGATGACGGCACAAAAAATAAGTCCAGGGTAAGAAACTTGCGATAACCAGGGTGATATAAAACCACCACGGGGCAACATTGTTAAATCCTGAACCGGCAAAGCGTTGGAATTGTTGTTGATAAAAGAAAAAGCGTAGAAAATCGGGGTTGCGCTGACTCACCAGGATCAACCAAGGTAGACAAATCACGGCAAATAAAATGAGCCCTAAAGGCAGCTGCAACTTTCTAATGGTTGACCATTGTCGTGTGCTTAAGATCCAAAGCCCCATAATGGCCGCCGGAAAGGCTAAACCAATTAATCCCTTGGTTAAAAAAGCGAGACCGCCACAGATATAAGCAGCGTACAACCAAGATTTCTTTTCCCGTAGAACACCCACTAGCAGCGCTAGAATGCTGGCATTTAACCACACAGCCACTTCTATATCTACATTGGCGTAATGCGATGCGCCATAATAAAGCGGCGTGGTACCTAAAATAATGGCGGCTATTCGGCCTATATTACGACCTAATAGCAGACTCGTGGCCCAATACAAAAATACAATGCCGCCTACACCAAATAAAGCGGGCATAATGCGTAGGCTTGCTGGATTGATACCAAAAGCGGAGATAGAAACCGTTTGTAGCCAATAAAATAAAGGAGGTTTATGAAAAAATAAGGAGCCATTTAAACGTGGGGTTATGAAATCGTGTGCAGCCAACATTTCACGCGCGACTTCCGAGTAACGGCCTTCATCTGGCAATAGTAACGGATGGCTGCCTAAAAATAAAAAATAAAAGACAGCAAATAGAATAAAAAGAATAAAAGCTTCTTTTCTATTTGGGGCTTCTAGGAGGCTGTTAGCTGCTGATAATGACATAATTCTACCTTTTCAGTTTGCAGCAAGACATGCCATGCTGCGGAGTTTAAAAAAACATACTCTTGTTCGCGTATGTGGCCTATGCTATCTGTAGAGTGATGTCCGGGATGGCACATGATAATACCGCCGGGACTAATTTGTTGAACAAATTGCTGAAACAAAAATGCTGTATTCGGGTTGCCTTTAAAAACATAGATGCCTTTAAAATCGTTATAATAACGCAAGTTAGCTTTATCTAAAACACGTTTAAAGGCATTGCGGCCTAGCGCGTGGATCAATAGTTTTAAGGCGCTATCGCGCCATGTTGAGAAAAAAGGGTAACCATTGACTAAGCGTATAGGCGGCACGGCATTATTTTTAAAATGGTTTTTACAGGCTATTAATAAGGCATCGCGTATACGTGGGAATTGATGGATGTGTTGATGGCCATCGATAAAATGCGGGTTAAAGCCCATAACATCATAAAAGCGTTGTAATTGCTCAGTCAATTCACGCACCAATGCGGCTAAAGGCAATTGCCTGCTATACGCTTTAAGGATGGTTTGTCCTATAGAAAGAGGCTGGCTTAAGCCGTCGGCAAGTTGCGCGCTTAGGGGAGTGAATTCGGTTAAATCCAGGTGTAAACCTATATCGGCTGTAGAGGTCAAAGCTTTTAGACGCGGTCCCCATTCAGGCCAGAGGGGACTCGTGGTCATACAGGATGTAGCGCTGATAGCACGATTATTGAGTAATTCAATAATCGCAGTCGAAACGCCTTCGTTTAAAGCGAAATCGTCTGCACAGACGATAACTCTTTTAGTTAGAGTCATTTTGTTTTATCAGAAGTTAAAACGCGGCTGATAATATAAGGCGGGCGAAGTTTCACCTCAGTGAAAATTCTGGCAATGTATTCTCCTAAAATGCCGATGGATAATAGTTGTATTCCTCCTAAGAAAGTGACGGCGACTGTGATGGTGGCATAACCGGGTAAATCTACACCGTTTACTAGCGTATCGAGTACGATCATCAAGGCGTATAACAGCGATAGAGTAGAGATAACGGCGCCTATTACCGACCACATGCGCAAAGGAAGGTTCGAAAACGAAGTAATGCCCGTAATGGCTAAGTCAATGAGCTTTTTCAAGCCCCAAGAACTTTGTCCTTGTTGTCTTTCTTCAGGCACATAAGCAATGGCTGTTTTACTAAATCCTACCCAAGCGTATAAGCCTTTCATGAAACGTTCGCGTTCCGTTAATTGATTTAAGGCCTGCACCACGTCGCGATCTAATAAGCGAAAATCACCCGCATCGTGGGGGATTTCTATGGGGGTGATTCTGTCGATCAATTTATAAAAGAAGGTAGACAGTAGTCGTAACATGATTGGGCGATCTTTACGATGTAATCTAACACCATAGACCATTTCGTATCCTTGTTGCCACTGTTCAACAAAAGAACCTATGCAGGCCAGTGGGTGTTGGAAATCGGCGTCTATCAGCAGGGTTGCACAACTCTGTGGATCCACCCGACAGAGACCTGCCGTTAAAGCGGCTTCTTTGCCAAAATTGCGCGAGAAAACCAATACTGTCAGCGCATAGTCTTTTTGCAGTTCTTTTAACACTTTGACCGTATCGTCGCTGCTGCCGTCATCGATGACAATAACGTCTACTTTTTGAGCAAATTTTTTGCACTCCGCAGTCAACTGCGGAATAAACTGGGGTAGATTCTTTGCCTCATTGTATACGGGCACAATGCAAGTTAAGTGATGTAATGCGCGTGTAGGTGGCGTCATTGCGGTTTGTGGGCGTTCCATAATATGCCTTATATTTTTTGCATGCTGTATGATAAATCGTCAGGGCCTTTGAGTCAAGTGTCAACCCAAAGTAGAAATGTCCGGTTTTGCGCAAAGTACAGATGTCCGGTTTGCCAGGATACGAATGGCCTATAGTCAGGGAGATTATGGGTGGTCAAGGATGGC
>VFJT01000120.1 GCA_009885935.1 Gammaproteobacteria bacterium | reverse complement strand
CATAGTGCCAACGCGCCGCAGAGAATAAACCTATAGGGGCAAAAGGAAAAGCGACGATGTCTATATCTTGAGGACTCAACCCCGCATCCTGTAAACACCAACGCGTCGCCTCTAAGGGCAATTTGTTTTTAGCGTGCTTATCGCGTATAAAGCGCTCTTCTTCTGCAGCACAAACTAACTTTCCATCCACAACAAGCGCCGCTGAAGCATCGTGCGATACGGCGCCGGATAATCCCAAAATTTTCATAATAAGCCACCCTCTTTAAAGGCGGTGATAAACGCTTGCTGCAATACCGGCCTGCCCCGCCAAATTTTTAAGAATCGTTTAACATCTTTGTTAAACGCACGTATAAAAAATAACCGCCAAGGATAAGCGCGCAGATTGTCTAAATCCAACAAATACAATTCACCTTCACAGACACGCCAATTATCAGATTTCAAATCACCATGAGATAAGCGGTTTTGTTTCAAAGCATGCATAACCTGTATCACTTTAGCTATCATCATCTGCTGCTGTTCATGCAAATCGCAAAAGGAATACAGATAGTCCCGGAGTGCTTGTCCAGGCACATGTTCCATTACGAAATAAGCGCGGTTCTGTCGCCCCCCCCTTTTTCGGTGTAATATGCCAATGGGTTTTGCGGTTAAAATATGCAAGCATTGCAAGCGATTAGCATTTTGCCACGATGCAACAGCATGCGTGCCTTTAAAAATATGTTTGAGGTTATGCCATGCGGATCGAGCACTATATTGCTTTACCACCCAATCGCATCCATCTTCTTGATAACGAAAAACGCTATTGGCTTTAGCGCGTTTTAAGACTTTAAAATACGTTTCTTGTTGCGAGAGACGATGAAACATCGTTTCCAAATGTTTTTTTTGCTCTACGGCTATAACATATCTATAACCCTCCCACCGACCTACAGTAAACGCTCTGCATTCCCGCCAGGCTTTGGACTGAATCTTTCTTTGCTTATACAGACTGCGTTGAATAATCTTATTTTGCAATACCCGTATCCAATCTGCATTAGACAGGAAAAATTGCAGGTCATTTTTTGTTAACAGCATCCACAATAAATCCTGATCTGTTGTGGAAAACTGCACAAAAAAATCCGCCAAATTGCTCAATTGTGCACGATAAGACAATGGGGCTGGTGTTCTAGCGCGCTTAACATCCATGCCATCGAT
>VFJT01000014.1 GCA_009885935.1 Gammaproteobacteria bacterium | reverse complement strand
TGAATTTATTGGATAAGGGGGTTTGAGAAAATTTTAAAATATTTGTGTCCACTCGCCCCATCATTGTGAGGAGCGCAGCGACGATGCAATGATGGGGCGAGTAGTTACACTTTTGGTTTGATTCAGCCGATGTGGATACAGAAGGCTCTTACAAACAAATTATTGATGCCATTATTTACTATGCAACACAAAAGGGTATGGCGGTTATTCTTGATTTGCATTGGACTGAAACTGGTCGTCAAAGTCCGATGGCAAATAGAGCCTCTATTCCTTTTTGGAAAGAAGTTGCCACAGCGTATAAAGGTTTTGGTACAGTCATTTTTGAGCTATTTAATGAGCCATATGGTATTACTAAAGAGGTATGGCTTAATGGTGATGAAACCTATGCAGGCATGCAAGAACTAAACAATGCTGTGCGTTCTACAGGTGCAGAAAATGGAGTGATTATAAATGGGCTGGATTATGGGTATGACTTAAGCTTTCTGACCAAAGATTTTCACGTTCAGGGTACTAATATTATTTCTGGTTCACACCCTTATAATAATAAAGGTGCGCCAGGTTATACGGGCCCAGGTGGTGACTTTAATACTTGTTATGCGTGGGCTCTCCCTAATACTCCGCTCATATTTACAGAGTTTGGTGACAATCAAGCGCAGGACTATCCTAATGGTTGGCAAGAGATTTATGAGCGTATTATCGCGTATGCAAATGCAAATGGCATTCATTATACAGGTTTTGCTTGGTGGATTCAGGCGGATGACCCGGCATTTCCAGCATTAATAGGAGGAGACTGGGCGAACCCAGTACCCATTAATGGAGGAACATTGGTTTTTGAAGATTTAATAAAGAATCCTGGAAGCAAGTTATTTGCCCCACCACCTGGTTTTGAAAATACAAACTCTGAAACTAGCGCAAAATCTGAAGTTAAAGTTACTACAAAACCAGACGTACCAAACGTACCAAAAAGAACAAGAAAGCCTTGTTGTTTTGAATTTTTTGATCCCAGAACTGGAGAAAAGATAGTGAAGACTTTATTCGAACTTGAAAAAAGTGTTACCGAAGTAATAAAAACGAATGTAGATTTGGTCAGCAACTGTTGTGGGGGAGAAGGCAGAAAGCCAGGTAAGTAAGAGCAGTCAATTAGAAGCTAATGTACTCTTCGCATTTGATTCCGTAGACTTTGTTGCTCTCGCCCATCTCGGCCCCAGTCATGTAGAATACTACACTCCTGGGGCTCGAGACCTAGTCTTCTCGCCTAAAAATCAACTGCTATGAGTACTATCAATTATAAGGCAAGCCTTTTCTTCTTCTGAGAATAGCATCTACACCGCTATTGCATCTTCCTAGAAAAATTTTCATCAAAGCTATTGACCTAGCCTAAAAAATGCCGTATTTTGCAGTGATTGCATGAGCGCCTAAGCGTTCCTTCTGGCTTAATACTGAGTAAATTAAGAGCAAAAGGGGTCTTGTTTCGCTGTAAAATCCTCGGCTATGGCCCAAGATCGGCGTTCTAATGCATGAAATCATTCTTTTTTACATTTTATAAGGGTGAGCCATGGCTGAAAAGA
>VFJT01000057.1 GCA_009885935.1 Gammaproteobacteria bacterium | reverse complement strand
TTGCTCGCTCATTATATATCTCCGATTGGTCATTATTTATATCCCAGCCTCTGCTAAAAGCGGACATTTTAACTTGGGACAAACCGGACATTACTACTTTGGGCTAACACCCCATCCCAGCACTTTGACAGCTCCCATAAAACCAGGTAAAATCGTTTCCATTTTAAAGCATAATCGGGAGTAAACCATGGCTGTACAACAAACGCGCAAATCGCACTCTAAAACAGGAATGCGCCGCGCCCACGATTTCTTAACGGGCCCAACTTTGTCTAGTGATCCGACTACCGGTGAATTGCACCGTCGTCACCATATCACTAAAGAAGGCTATTATCGCGGTAAAAAAGTCTTAGAAAACAAAGTCCTAGATACTTCCGACGAAGACTAGTTTAAGACAGCTAAAAACTATGTCTACCTCTATCACAGTAGCGCTGGATGCCATGGGCGGCGACCACGGGCCGAGTGTCATTGTGCCCGCAGCATTAAGTGCTCTGGATTGCTATTCGCAATTGTCCCTTATTTTAGTAGGGGATGAAACTGTATTAAAATCAATACTCATCAAAAAACGCTACGATACTAGCCGTTTGCGTGTACACCATGCCAGTGAACAGGTGGCTATGGACGAGCCGCCAGCGCAAGCCTTGCGGTATAAAAAAGATTCTTCCATGCGTGTAGCACTCAATTTAGTAAAAGACGGCACGGCCAGAGCGTGTGTGAGTGCAGGCAATACCGGGGCCCTATTAGCCACAGCCCGTTTTGTATTAAAAATGCTACCGGGTATAGATCGCCCGGCGCTCATTGGCTTGATGCCTACCAATGTGGATAGCACCACCATGGTGCGCGTATTGGACTTAGGTGCGAACATCGACTCTACCGCCGCACACTTATTACAATTTGCCGCCATGGGACACATCGTTTCGCATGCCATCGATGGCGTGCTTAAGCCCCGCATCGCTTTATTGAATATTGGTGAAGAAGAAATGAAAGGCAATGAAGTGATTAAACAGGCGGCGCAATTATTTGCCGCGCAAACCTCATTGAACTATATTGGTTTTGTTGAAGCCAATGATTTATTTACAGGCAAAGCCGATGTCATCGTTTGCGATGGTTTTATAGGTAACATTGCTTTAAAGGCTTGCGAAGGTACCGCGCGGATGCTGTTACAATTTTTTAAAGCAGCCATAGGGAAAAGTATTCTGGCGCGCTTAGCCATACCTTTTTTATTGCCCGTATTAAACAAAACAAAAAAACAGTTTGACCCTGCGCGTTATAATGGCGCGTCTTTATTAGGCTTGAATGGGGTAGTCATTAAAAGTCATGGCAATGCTAAAGTAGTTGCTTTTCGTATGGCGATTTATCAAGCGCTAAAACAAGTTGAACAAGCAGTGCCACAACAAATCGCCAGCCGAGTAGAAATGACTTTAGCGAATACATAAAAAAAACGTAGGGGCAGGCTTTGATGCTTGTCGTAGGGGCAGGCCTCTGTGCCTGCCCTAGTAAGAAAATATCGTAGGGGCAGGCCCCCGTGCCTGCCCTAATAGAGGAATAGCAATGAAATACAGTCGTATTCTAGGAACCGGTAGTTATCTGCCGAAAAAAATAGTGACCAACGAAGAACTCACCAAAACAGTGGATACCACCGATGAATGGATAGTTTCGCGCACGGGTATACGCGCACGTCATGTAGCGAGTGAAGAAGAAACCTCTTCTTATATGGGGTATCACGCGGGCTTGCGCGCTTTAGAAGCGGCAAAGCTCAGTGCTAAGGACATCGATATGATTATCGTTGCGACGACGACCCCAGATAAAGGTTTACCCAATACAGCGTGCTTATTGCAAGAACGCTTAGGCATCACAGGCATTCCCGCATTTGATATGACCGTCGCTTGTGCTGGCTTTGTTTATGCCTTATCCGTTGCCGATCAATACATACGCACGGGCATGCTCAAAACCATACTGGTAGTGGGGGTTGATGTATTGACCGCAGTGACCAATTGGGAAGATCGCAGCACTTGTGTATTATTTGGTGATGGCGCAGGCGCGGTTATTTTACAGGCCGCAGATAAGCCCGGTATTTTATCGACGCATCTACATGCGGATGGCCGTCAAAAAGACAGTTTGTATATCCCTACTTGGCTACCGGGGCAACGCAAAGAAAATGAATTACCCTATATTTCTATGGATGGCCGAGCAGTATTTCGCTTTGCGGTAAAAGCCTTAGAGCAAGTGATGGAGGAAGCATTGGCCGCCAATCAAATGCCACAGTCGGCCATTGATTGGTTGATTCCACATCAAGCTAATTTACGCATTATTACCGCTCTGGCCGAGAAGTTAAAATTACCACTGGATAAAGTAGTGGTGACGGTAGATCGTCATGCTAATACTTCAGCTGCATCGGTGCCGTTGGCTCTAGATGAAGCGATACGCGACGGACGTATACAGCGAGGCCAAACTTTATTATTGGACGCCATAGGCGGTGGTTTTGTTTGGGGTGCGGCGGTAATTATCTATTAATTTGGGATCTGAGCCGCGACCGTCAGGGAGCGGGTGAATGGGATATACTATAAATGCAGACAATATCTGTTTTTCTTACAACAAGTCGCGAGTAGTTATTATGGAAAAATATGCAGTTTTATTTCCGGGCCAAGGCTCACAATCGGTGGGCATGTTAAATGCTTTCGAAGCAAATTATGCGGATGTACTAGCGAAGGTGTTTCGCCCCGCTTCTAAAGTTTTAAAGGATGATCTATGGGAAATAATCAGTCGCGATAGCCGCAGTCTTTTGGATCAAACGCAATACACACAACCGGCATTACTCGCGGCATCTTATGTGATGTGGCTGATTTGGCAAAGAACAGCGAAAACAAAACCCACTTTTTTAGCAGGGCACAGTTTAGGCGAATACACGGCATTGGTGTGCGCCGAAGCAATTGCATTTGAAGATGCGATTGCATTGGTTGCTTTGCGTGGCCGTTTGATGCAACAAGCCGTGCCTCCTGGCGTGGGGGCAATGGCGGCTATAGTAGGTTTAAGCGATGAAGCTGTGGCAAATTTATGCCTACGGGCGGAAAAAGAAGGTGTGGTGAGTCCTGCCAATTATAATGCCATAGGGCAAGTCGTGATTTCCGGTCACAAGGAAGCCGTCCTGTATGCTATAGAAGAAGCCAAAACCGCAGGCGCTAAAATCGCAAAATTATTGGCTGTGAGTGTGCCATCGCATTGTGCGTTGATGAAACCGGCTGCAGAAGCGTTGGGCGATGCTTTAGAACGCACTGCCATACACACGCCGCGTTATCCTATTATTCACAATGCTACCGTCGACATCGTTGATCACGCCGATGACATAAGGCTACGTTTAGTGGAACAATTGTATCAACCGGTGCGTTGGGTGGAAACGGTGCAACGAATAGCCGCCGAAGGCGTTACTTTGGCCTTGGAATGCGGTCCGGGCAATGTATTAACGGGTTTGAATAAGCGTATAGACAAGGATCTAAAAAGCCTGTCGCTTGTAGGGGCGGGGAGTTCCCTATAGGCGTCAAGCTTAATTCGTAGGGGCAGGCCCCCGTGCCTGCCCTAGAGGGGCAACCACAGGGGGTCGCCCCTACGGTAAAACAATGAATTAAAATATACAGGAGACAAATTATAATGAGTTTAACAGGTAAAACGGCGCTTATCACGGGTGCTAGCCGCGGTATAGGGCATGCAATATTATTGGGTTTAGCTGAAATGGGTGCGACCGTAGTCGGTACTGCTACCAGCGATAAAGGCACCAAAGCGATTAGTGATGCCTTAGCGGCAAAAGGGTATAAGGGCGGTGCTGTAGTCATGGATGTGCGCGATGATAATTCTGTGGCTACTGCCTTAGCGGCGGTAGAAGAGGGTTATGGTGCGCCGGCCATTGTTGTTAACAACGCCGGTATTACTGCGGATAATTTATTTTTACGCATGAAGATGGAAGAATGGCAAAGCGTGCTAGATGCTAATTTAACGGCACTGTATCGCGTGACTAAACCTTGCTTGCGCGCCATGTTAAAAGCACATTGGGGCCGTATTATTAACATCAGCTCTGTAGTCGGTGTGTCAGGCAATCCTGGACAAACAAATTATTGTGCTTCTAAAGCGGGTGTTATTGGTTTTAGTAAATCTTTGGCGCAAGAGGTGGGCAGTCGTAACATTACTGTTAATGTGGTTGCACCGGGTTTTATAGGTACAGACATGACGGGTGTTTTATCGGAAGAACAACAAACACAGCTTAAAAATACCATTCCTATGCAACGCAGTGGCACGCCAGAAGAAATTGCCGCCGTAGTGTGTTTTTTAGCGAGCCCCGGCGCGAGCTATATTACGGGTGAAACTATACAAGTGAATGGCGGCATGTACATGCAGTAGAATGGTATTAACGCGCTAACTTATTTACAACCGCCTGAAATACTTCATCCACTGTAATGGCAGCCATGGAAGGTCCTTGAATCAAAGTTAAATCTTTTAATTTAGGGTAAGGCCCTGTGCGGGTTAAACTGGTATGGCCAAACAAGGCTATCAAAGGGACATTGCTGGCGCAAGCCACATGCATCAAACCCGTGTCCGGGGAGATAAACAAGTTTAAGTATTTCATTAAAGAATACAATTGGGGTACAGTGGTTTGATCGATAAAATTAACAATATTGGGCGCGCTTTTTTCTAATTTTTTACCCAAGACTTTCTCGCTATTAGAACCGGTGACAACCAATTTTATCTGTGGATTGTAGGCATGTAGCTTTTGCGCGAGCATAACGATGTGTTCAAAGGGCCAAATTTTAGGGTGGCTTAATTTTTTTAAAAAAGCAAACCGTTTTTTAGCGATACTGTGACATCCAATTTGACACCCTAATAAAATATCTTTTTTTAAATCTACTTTCTGTAGCTTAAAAATAGTTTCAACATGAGCATAATCTTCTGCATTCGGAAAGAGACGATAATTTTTTTCTACGGAGCAAGTTGCTAAGGACAGTAACTTCTGCATAAATAGCATAGCTTGTTCCGCTTGATGGATATGAGGGTCGTTAGCGCCTATGGTATCGAGTGGAGCGTTTAAAGCGTTTAAATAGTGTTGTGCCTCAGGGCCGTTATGAATATTAATACCTCTGTCATAAGAGGGCAGAGTAGCTAATTCTGGTCGCACAAAAACATGATCGACATCGGGGTTATTTTTTAAAACTTCTGCAGAAAGTAGAGATAAGGCAATAATGTCGATTTTAACAGAAGGGTATGCTTCTTTGAGCAAGTGAATCGCTGGCGTACACATCAGAGTATCCCCCAAGCGCTCTGGGGTGACCATGACTACACGTTTATTTTCAAACATAATTGCTCCGCTATATTTTTTAATTATTGATGACGTTCAGAGCCTGCATTGTAGCCGTTTTGTACGAAAAAATAAAGCCTGAAGACTTGAATCTTTAGACAAACCCCATTGTTGTGATACAATGGCTTACTGTAACAAGCCTAAATTGATTAAAAAATAAACAGTTTAGGGCTTGGAGTCATCTCTGGATCAATGCGATCTGAGATGATATACTCCCAAAACTGGCGCATGCCGCCATTAATGGGATTTTGTAATACCCCCGTAACCAAGGTCTGAGCCGTTATGGGATTTTTAATATTAATATGAGGAATCTATTAGAATGAGTACTGTAGAAGATCGCGTGGTGAATATTATTGCCCAACAATTGGGTGTGGATCGAGAGAATGTAAAACCAGATTCTTCTTTCATCGATG
>VFJT01000122.1 GCA_009885935.1 Gammaproteobacteria bacterium | reverse complement strand
GGGTCTGCGCCTTGCTAGGGGGTATTGTAGCATTATGGGTGATTAAAAAACACAGGGTTATTTGTAGTCTTTGTATAGACTTTTATCTTTATATAGACTATACTCTAGATAATGGTTTTCGGAGGTGTTCAGTGACTGTTCCAGTGCCGCAATACAGCAAAATTTCTGATGCAATCGCTTGGAAATCTTTAGAAAAGATAATTGAGAAGTTTCATTTAACTGAATCTGAAGCAATGACTTTAATGGGAGACATTCCACGGTCGTCTTATTATAATGGCATTAAGAAGCATGAAGGAAGATTAACACGGGATCAAAAAGAAAGGATTTCATTTTTACTGGGTATATATAAAGCACTTAGAATTTTATTTATCGATAGTGCTCAGGGTATGTCTTGGATTAATCGCAAAAATACGCTTCCTCCATTTAATGGCCTTACACCAAAAGAATATATGCTGAGAGGCAGTGTTATTCATTTAGCGGATGTTAGGCGCTTTTTAGACTTTTGGCGAGGATATTAGAATGAGTATTTCTTATACGAAGGTAAATTTTAAAACACATCGTCTTATTCCATCAAGATTTCCTCCAGTCTCAGTATTTGATTGGGCTGAAACAAAAGAAGAGTTAGAAGAAATTTTCGAATTGGAAAGTTTAACCAATGATCGCTTAAAAGGTGAATACGGAGATATCTCTCTAGTATCAAAAAATGAGTGGGTAATAGGAGAAGGTACAACGCCGCTTATGGCTGCATTTACACATCCCGGCTATTCACGTTTCTCAGATGGTAGCTATGGCGTCTATTATGCGGGGGATTCTTTAGAGACGGCTATTGCGGAAACAAAATTTCATCGGGAAAGATTCTTAGCAGCCTCAAATGAGTCTGCCTGTTTAGTTCAGATGCGAGAATATTTAGCGCACATAAAAGAAGAGCTAGTTGATATTGATTCAAGAGAGCACGCCCATATTCTTGATCCTGATCCAAACTCGTATCCTAAAAGCCAAGAATTTGCTCGTACATTAAAACTAAAAAATGAATATGGCCTTTTGTATCCTAGTGTGCGCAACCCAGAAGGCAAATGTGTCGCTATTTTTAGGCCTACAGCGCTGACCATACCCATTCAAGGAAGTCATTTGGATTATGTATGGGATGGGCATTCAATCACGAGTGTGCGAAAATCCATGCCGATGTAGTAATTTTTCAAAAAGCTTTTATTTTCTTTCCATAAAGCGGGCCATAATGGTTATTTTCCTCTTATTTTTCTGTTTTTAGACTTAAAAACGGGCAAGATTTTGGGTAATCGTGCTTTGAGAGGTTCCATCTCCTTCATATCCGTTTTAAAACATCGCATTTATTTGCAAAGAGGCTTTATTTTTTCAATTGTTTATTCTCAATGAAGAGAGGATCATGTATATCTTTTTTTATTGAGTGGTTATGTAAAAAAGGAGAAACGACATGTTAATTTTAACACGACGTATAGGTGAGAGCATCGTTATAGGCGATGACATTATCATTCAGGTATTAGATATAAGCAGTCAGGTAAAATTAGGTATCATTGCGCCTAAGGACATTTCAGTACACAGGGCAGAAATCTACGCCAAGATACTAGCAGAATTAGAAGAGCGTGGTGATGTGCATTAAAGATGGCATCATATGTGCTAAAGAATCGCCAAGGCAAGTATAAAACCTTGCTTTGGCGATACCCGACTATTTTTCTTTTTGAATGGGCTTTGAAGTTGAAGCTTTAGGTTTTTTATGAACTAGACCGGTTGTTTTTAAGCGAATCTCAACGGTAGCCCCCAATGCAAGGGCGGCTCGTTTTAAGCTCTTCATTGTGAGATTTTTGCCTGACTCCATGCGTTGGTAACTTTGATAGGAAACGCCCATCGTTCTAGCAACGTCAGCCATCGTTTTATTTTCTTTGTTTCTGATAATATGCAATAACGCGGGTGCGGTAATATCTGGACTGGCCGAGATGCCTACTTCATCCTTTTCAAATTTGCTGGGGAGAGGGATTTCTTCATTTCTCTCTAATCTATCTAATAACATTAAATCCAATACTTCCTGGGCATTAAAAGTAGCTTCTTCGTAAGTAGCGCCTTGTGTAAAGGCATTATCTATGTCTCTAAAGGTAACAAAGAAAACATCCCCATCTGCTACAATTTTTGCGGCATACGTTAAATCAATTATATCACTCATCATAACCTCACAATAATTTTACCCCAGTTTGCTTTTCAATCGCTTTAAGCAAGCCTATACCTAAATCCTGACTTCCATGTATGGGCACAGGAACAGAACGATGCCCAGGTTTTTCCATTTTATAATGGCTTCCTCTAGTAGAGGTATGAACCCACCCCGCTTTTTTTAATAAAGTGATGACTTCTTTACCGTTCACACAAAATCCAATAACAACGTATATATTGTGTCACAGTATAGCCGATTATATTAAAAAACACAATATATAAGTTGTGCTGCTACATCTAATACCCTAGTTTTGCCTGAATAAGGCAAAACTAGGGTATTAGATGTAGCATGTACTATTTCTAAACACCTCATTGTAATACCCCCCACTTATTTATATAATGCTATGATTATCCTTAAAACTATACATTAGGCCCCTCATGCAAAAAAACGCTATTTCCCCTACACGACTAGAGAATTATCCAGAATGGTATCAACAGGTCATTGCCGAAGCCGATTTGGCAGAAGTATCGCCCGTACGCGGTTGTATGGTGATCAAACCCTGGGGTTATGCCATTTGGGAGCGCATTCAAAAAATCTTGGATGAACGCATAAAAGAAACAGGACATGTGAATGCTTATTTTCCCTTGTTGATTCCATTAAGCCAATTGGAAAGAGAAGCAAAGCATATAGAAGGCTTTGCTAAAGAATGCGCGGTGGTAACGCATCATCGTTTGGTGAGCAATGGCAAAGGGGGATTGAAGCCCGATGGCGAATTGGAAGAACCTTATGTGATACGCCCTACCAGCGAAACCATCATCGGCACGATGTATAGCAAATGGGTGCAATCTTATAGAGACTTACCTATACTTTTGAATCAGTGGGCGAATGTCATGCGCTGGGAAATGCGCACGCGCTTGTTTTTACGCACTTCCGAATTTTTATGGCAAGAAGGGCATACCGCACACGCGACCGCCGATGAAGCACAAATTGAAACGAAGAAAATTTTAAAACTTTATCAAGAATTTTTAGAAGGTGCTATGGCGATGCCCGTTATTGTGGGTGAAAAAACAGAAGGCGAGCGTTTTCCAGGAGCCGTGAACACCTATTGCGTGGAAGCAATGATGCAAGATGGCAAGGCTATACAAGCGGGTACTTCGCATTTCTTGGGACAAAATTTTGCTAAAGGCTATGACATTCAATTCACCGATCAACAAGGAGAAAGGCTATATGCCTGGACTACCTCTTGGGGTGTGTCTACGCGCTTGATCGGCGGCCTCATTATGACGCACAGCGATGACAATGGTTTGGTATTGCCGCCTCAGCTTGCACCACAACAAATTATCATTTTGCCGATTTACAAAAAAGAAGAAGACAAAGAAACTGTGTTGTCTTTTTGTGAAAAATTAAAAAGTCAATTACAGCAATGTCTGTGGCGCGACGAAAAGCTACGCGTACAAGTCGATACTAGAGACATGGCGGGCGGCGAAAAAAATTGGCAGTGGATCAAAAAAGGAGTGCCAATCCGTTTGGAAATCGGCCCTAGAGACATCGCTGACAATGCCGTGTGTTTGTATAGACGTGATCAGGATGTTAAAGCGAGATTAAATAAAAAGGTTTCTGAATTAACGGAAGTTATACCGGAAATGTTAGAAGAAATTCAAACGGGTCTATTTGCACGGGCTGCAGCCTATAGGCGCGAGCGTAGCGTTAATATCACGAGCCTGAGTGAGTTTGAACACTATTTTAGTAAAGAGGATTCTGGCTTTGCACAGTGTTATGCGATAGATTCGCCCGAGATCGAACAATACTTAAAACCACTCAAAGTGAGTGCGCGCTGCATTCCTTTGGCGCAAGAGGGCAAGGAAGGACAATGTATATTTACCGGCAAAAAAACGAGGCTGCAAATCGTTTTTGCTAGAGCATATTAATAATCATTTTTCGTAGGGGCGGTTAATAATCATTTTTCGTAGGGGCGGGCCCCTGTGCCCGCCCTAACTAGGGCAGACACGGGGGTCTGCCCCTACGATAGATGGAGGAATAGGTCAGTGGATTATTTTTTATATAAAGGCGATGAGCTCTACGCCGAAGAGGTTCTCGTTTCAAAGATTGCCGAGCAATATGGTACGCCTTGCTATATCTATTCACAACAAACTTTAGAACGGCATTGGCATGCGGTAGATGCCGCTTTCGCACAACATCCACACCGTATTTGTTATGCGGTCAAAGCCAATGGCAATTTAACGCTGTTAAAAATATTAGCCGACTTGGGTGCGGGGTTTGATATTGTTTCAGGCGGTGAATTGGCGCGAGTGATGGCAGCGGGTGCTGATCCACAAAAAATTGTTTTCTCCGGAGTAGGCAAAACAACGGCAGAAATTAGGCAAGCCTTATCCATAGGGATAGGTGTTTTTAATGTAGAGTCCTTGCCTGAGATACACCGTATCAACGACATTGCTGAAAGTATGGGCAAGATTGCTGCCGTGGCAGTGCGTATTAATCCCGATATCAATGCCCACACGCACCCTTATATTTCTACAGGCTTAGCGCATAATAAATTTGGCATCGATAAAAATGAAGTGATTGCCGTGTATAAAACAATACGTCAATTGCCGGCATTAAAAGCCGTAGGTATGGCGTGTCATATAGGCTCGCAAATTCTAGAGCTAACGCCCTTTGCCGAAGCCTTAAGCTGCGTGTTGCAACTGGTGACGGCTTTAAAAGAACACAATATTATTTTACAGCATGTGGATGTAGGCGGTGGTTTGGGGGTGTGTTATGACACAGAAATACCGCCTTCTTTAGTAGAGTATGCTTCTACTTTATTAAGCACATTACACAAACAAGCGCCCTATCCTTTAGATTTATGGTTGGAGCCGGGCCGAGTCCTCATGGCCAATGCGGCTATTTTAGTGGCTAAAATAGAGTATTTAAAAGAAAGCGCTAACAAAACCTTTGCCATTTTAGATGCAGGCATGACCGATCTGGTTCGTCCCGCTTTATACGATGCGCATCATAAGATTATTGCGGTTAAGAAATTAGCGCAAAAAGAAATTACGGTGGATTTAGTGGGGCCGGTGTGTGAGAGCAGCGATTTTTTAGGAAAATCACGGCTATTAGCCATTAATACCGGCGATCTGATCGCGGTGCGTAGTGTAGGCGCTTATGGTTTTAGTATGGGCTCACACTATAATGCCAGACCGCGTTGTGCCGAAGTGTTGGTACATAAAGATGAAACGCAGTTAATACGCAGACGTGAAACCATAGCGGATTTGTTGTCGCATGAACAGAAACAGCCTTTTATTAAGATGCAAGCATTGGGTAATGACTTTGTACTATTAGATCTAGATGAAAACCCAGAGCTTTGGTCTAGTGATAAAATAAAACAATTCTCTCACAGACAAACGGGCATAGGCTTTGATCAACTGCTGACGATACAAAGAAAAGAAGGCAATCAGTTTTATTATAAAATTTACAATGCGGACGGCGGCGAAGTGGAGCAATGCGGCAATGGTGCGCGCGCTGTGGCTTTGTATTTAATTCTAGAAAATAAAATAGAGTGTAGTAAAGATATCCAATTATTGACTTGTAATCGATTGATGACAGTTAAAACCATAGGGCCACACAGATTTGTAGTCGATATGGGCAAGCCGGATTTTTCACCCGCAGCCATTCCGTTGCAGATGCCCTTGCAAGATCAATATGAAATTGTTGCAGACGATGAGGCCTGTAATTTTTCGGCTGTATCCATGGGCAATCCACACGCGGTGCTGCGAGTAGAAGCCATAGACAATGCTCCGGTGCAAACGCTGGGAAAAGCATTGTGCTTACATCCTTGTTTTCCTAAACAAAGCAATGTGGGATTTATGCAAATAATAGATAAGCATCGTTTAGCCTTACGCGTATATGAGCGCGGCGTAGGTGAAACCTTGGCTTGTGGCAGTGGCGCTTGTGCCGCTGCTGTCATCGCTATTCGCGATGGAGATTGCCAGAGCCCAGTGACGGTGCAATTAACGGGAGGCGAATTGATCATTCATTGGCAAGGGAAAAACGAACCGGTATGGATGGAAGGTGACGCGCAATGCGTTTATGAGGGAACAGTGTAATGCGTTACTCAGCGACTGAGAATAAAATATATTGAATATATTTTATTTAGATGAAAATCCAACATTATGTGCGCAATATCACTGCGATAGCCATGTTGTGAAAATGATTTTGGAATCCGTGCAAATGCTTTGTACGGTTCTGCATGAGAAGGGGCTTAACGCACCGTATAAAGCAACTCATAAGAACCATCCTTGCGTCATTTGGGCGAGTGAATCATTGGAAAACTGGCTTTGGCTTAAAGACCTAACGGCTGAACTGAATAAAGAATATCGGTATCGCTTTAACAAAGAACAGTCGCATCAATCCTTCATTGTATCAGAGAGTATTGCATTACCTCCGCTCCCGTCTTTGGGCATCACTGAACGCCCTTTGGTAATGCCTGATGAGTATAAGATAATAGGACACGCCATTGACAGTTATAGGCACTTTTATGCTTATGGTAAAAAACATTTGCTAAAATATACAAAAAGAAGCCGGCCATTCTGGTTAAATGATATAGAAAAAAAGGATAAGTAAAAGGATGAATAGCAGGAGTCAAAGCTATTTTTTATGGGTAGTCGCCTCCATTGCCGCATTAGGTGGTTTTCTATTTGGTTACGATACCGGCGTTATTTCCGGCGCACTTATTTTTATACAAGATAGTTTTGTATTGAATACGCTGCAGTCGGAATGGGTGGTGTCTAGCGTAGTCTTAGGCGCATTACTGGGCGCATTGTGCAGCGGTGTGCTGGCTGATCACTTTGGTCGGCGTATGATGTTATTATTATCGGCTCTCTTCTTTATACTCGGTACGGTGACGGCAATGCTGGCGTGGCAGGTATGGGCCCTAATTGTAGGTCGTTTGATCATAGGTCTAGCCATAGGTATTTCGTCTTATACCACACCTTTATTTATCTCCGAAATGGCCCCAGCCAATAAACGCGGTGCGTTGATCTTGTTGAGTGTGGTGATGATTACCAGTGGTGAGGCCATTTCATTTTTAGTGGATTATGGAATGGCCGCAACTCAATCTTGGCGCTGGATGCTGGGTTCGGGTTTAGTTCCCGCGGTATTGTTATTACTGGGTTTATTATTACTGCCCACATCGCCGCGTTGGTTGGTATTAAAAGGACAAGCTAAAAAAGCCAAAGAAACCTTGAGTCGTTTGCGCGGTCATGTCAACATAGACAGCGAATTCGAGGAAATTTCCGATACACTCAATGTACAACCTTTCAAGTGGCGAAATTTGTTGGCAAAACCGTGGCGCAAAGTATTGTTGATAGGCATTGTTTTAGGCGTGTTACAACAATTCGTGGGTATCAATACCGTCATGTATTACGGGCCCGTGTTATTTAACCAGCTGGGCTTTGCCGATACTCAAGCTTCCATTTTTGCTACCTTTATTATGGGCGTGGTCAATACTCTAATGAGTATAGTAGCGTTATTGTGTGTAGATAGATTAGGGCGGCGGCGCTTGTTGTTATATGGCTTTGCTATTGCTGGGATTAGTTTGTTGTTGTTAAGTTATGCCTTGCCAGATATTGGACATAGAGCCGAAGACAAAATCATTTTACTCTCGTTGATGGTGTCGTATATTGGGGGTTATTCGTTGGGTATAGGCGGCCTATTTTGGGTGATTATTGCTGAGATCTATCCGTTGCAATGTCGCGGCTTTGCCATGAGCATAGTTACCGCTATTCAATGGGCTGCTAATTTTGTGGTGGCTGCAACCTTCTTATCGATTTTATCCTATTTTGGAGCGGCTATAACCTTTTTGTTATATGCCAGCGTTTGCATAATAGGCTTTGTTTTTTGTTATTTCTTTTTGCCTGAAACCAAAGAGCGATCTTTAGAGTGGATCCAAAAGGCCTGGAGTACGTCTTGAGTCGTCATTGCGAGGAGCGTAGCGACGTGGCAATC
>VFJT01000126.1 GCA_009885935.1 Gammaproteobacteria bacterium | reverse complement strand
TCAATATCCAGGAAAACCATTAAGGCTGGACTAGCCATTCAGACCAGCCTGTGGACAATTTCTAAATTTTTCTGCTACAATACGGTTACAGTCATCGATTTAGGATGTAACATGCTGAATTCAAAGGACATACAACAACAAATTCAAGAACAAGTGCGTTTTTGGAGTAGCCCATTCGTCCGAACACAGCTTTCGCATTGCGCAAATTTGCAAGTAGAATTGAATCTTCTTAAAGAAACCCTGGCTAGGGAACAACAAGCACTTCCAAATGAACAAAAATATTGTGTAGAGATGTCGGCTTATGTAGCCAATTTACAACTTCAAAAAGAAAGCATGGAAACTTTTCTAGAAAACAAAGAAAATCATGAGTGGCTTACCAATATACTGAGATTTTCTATGGTTATGGAGCGGGTTTCTGCTTCCTTAGCAAAACCATGGTCTATTGCAGAGCGCACAGTCAATTTAAGTTTAGATCCCGATAAGCCGCTACTATGCGATGTATTTTCAGAACCACCTAAATTGACAGAGTTGTATGACGCAGTGCAAGCAATAACTGCTCCTAGGAACAAGACTTCAGCCGAACAACGATGCGTGATCGACTCTGCTAAAAAAACATCAGTTTATTATATTGATTTCATCAGCACGCGTGCTGAGTTACAAAAAATTGCAGCTGGGCCAAAATCCAACGAGTTTCTTGCATGGGGTAGAGCTAAATTAAATAAAACTTACAGCGATTACAACGATAGGCTACCTACTTTATTAGAACAAACTCGTGCTTTGTCATCGCGAGTTTGTGGTAAGCGCAATGATCTGGCTTATACCATCCGCGTTAACGAAGCTCAATTTAAAGAAATGACAGAGAGTCATGGCAGCCTTAAGGGTCTAGAAGCCAAAATAGTCGAGCAAAGGAAAGTATTGACAAGCGCAGGCAAGCAGTATGAAGCGCGTGCGCAAAAAATAAATGCTCTGCAAAGCGACATTGCTGAGCTGCAGTTAAGGCTTGATTGTGCTACAGGAAGAAAACCGGTGTATACCGATCAAACGAACAATTTTGCAGCCAGAGCAGCTTAAAAAATCTATCGCTTCCGACCTTGTACATATAAGCCCAGTGGGTTAATATACGCACAATCTTGATACTCTTTATAAATAGCTTAATTCGGATAAAAAATGGACAAAATTAAATTTTACTTTTTCTCTAGCCTATTGGTATTTGCTCTGGGCTTAACGGTGTCGCCGCGCACCCTGCAGGCGGCGGAGCCCTTAGATACAGTCGTGGCAGTGGTGGGTGATGATGTCATCACGCAAAGTGAATTGGACAAAGAAGTAGACTACATCAGGGTACAGTTAAAGCATAATGATACCCCCTTACCCACGACCGCCGAGCTGGATTCTCAAGTGTTAGATCGGATGATAGATCAGAAATTAGAATTGCAGATGGCGGCCAAAATGAGCATTAGCATCGATGATGCCACGCTAGATCAAGCCATGGCAAACATCGCCGGCAAGAATCAGATGAACATAGATGCATTAAAGCAAACCTTACACAAGGACGACATTAATTACGATTTTTATCGCAACCAAGTGCGTGAACAACTCATTATACAACAACTATTGCAACGCGAAGTGGCGCCCCGTGTTTTTATTAGTAAGCAGGATGTAGACAATATTTTAAATTCCAAAGGGTATCAGCAGGCGCATCAAGCAGTGGAATATAATATAGAAGATATTTTAATTGCTTTACCGGATGAGCCTTCCTCTGAGGAATTAGCAGCGGCGAACAAAAAAGCAGACAATATTATACGGCAATTAAAAGCAGGCGCTAATTTCAACCAATTGGCAGCAGCCAAATCCAATGGTGAGGAAGCTTTACAAGGCGGCGCTTTAGGCTGGCGTACGCCCGAACAATTGCCGCAAGTTTTTGTGAGTGCAGTGAAAGACTTAAATCAAGGGGATGTCAGTACGCCGTTACGCACTGGCAATGGCATACATGTATTGCATTTGGTCGGTGTTAAAAACAATAACGAGAAACACACTGTACAAGAAACAGAAGTGCGCCATATTCTCATTAAAACCGATGCGGTGCATACAGATGAAACGGTACGTAAAGAATTGCTGGATTTAAAGAGTCAAATGGCAAGTGGCGTGAGCTTTGAGCAGCTAGCAGAAAAATACTCTCAAGATCCCATCAGTGCCATTAAAGGCGGTGATTTAGGCTGGGTACAGCCCGGCGCTTTGGTGCCGCCATTTGAAAAAGCGATGGATGCTTTGGCCATTAATCAAATCAGTGCTCCGGTTAAAAGCCAATTTGGTTGGCATTTAATACAAGTGTTGGCTCGTAAAGATAAGGACAATACCGAGGAATATAAAGCATTGCAGGTAAGACGCATGTTGTTTGACAGTAGAATGAATGAAAAAACACAAGATTGGTTAAGACGTATGCGTGCATCCACCTATATCAAAATCTATCTGAAAACAGAGGATGCGAAAGCCTTGAAAAAGTCTTAAGATGACGCGTTTTATTGCGGCTAAGAAACATTTTGGGCAAAATTTCTTGCAGGATGATGCGGTTGTAGCCGCTATAGTCAGTGCTTTTGCAGCACAAAAAGGCGAGCGCGTACTCGAAATTGGCCCTGGGCAGGGAGTTTTAACGCAGCATCTATTGACGAGTGGCGCTGTGGTGGATGTGGTTGAGATCGATAATGATTTAATTGCGCATTTAGAACGGCGCTACCCGCAATTACAGCAGCATATACATCATCAGGATGCGCTTACTTTCTCTTTAACACAGTTGAACTTGTCACAAGAAAAAGTGCGCATCATCGGCAATTTACCCTATAATATTTCCACACCCTTATTATTTCATTTGTTAGCGCAAAAAGACCATATAAGCGATATGTTGTTTATGTTACAACAAGAAGTGGTAGAACGTTTAGCGGCACAACCGGGTTGCAAAGCCTATGGACGTTTGAGTGTGATGGTGCAATTGCAGTGTAGAGTACAAGCGCTATTCAGCGTGCCGCCACAAGCCTTTAAGCCGCAACCTAAGGTGATGTCAAAGATAGTGTATTTAGTGCCGCATGAAAAACCTTTGTATGCCATTACTTCAATGGCCGTGTTAGAAAACATGTTACGCGATGCCTTTAATCAACGCCGCAAGACCATACAAAATAGTTTAAAGCAATATTTTAATGCGGAGCAATTCATCGCACTGGGCTTAGATCCCAAAATACGTGCCGAACAAATTAGCGTAGAGCAATGGGTTAAGTTGGCGAATGCTGTAACGCCGTCATTCGGCAATTATACCGAGCCGCGACCGTTAGGGAGCGGGTAAAAAAAATGGCTGTTTAATCCCCCGCTTCCTGACGGTCGCGGCTCAGTTAGTCTCTTTCTTCATTTTTTACAAAATTTCTATTTTACTTTTTCAAAGTTATAACCAAAAAATATTTTAAAAAAAGTTAAAAAAGCTATTGACAAGCATTGAAACAAGGGTCTAGTATGTATTCGTGAATGATAAAAAATCGTTTTATTACGGTTAGGGATCGTTCTGCGGTGGTGCTTGCTTGGGTAAGTAAGCGCGACGGGCTGGTGTGGTGACACCAAACCCATCGCTAACCATCCACTCTCAATCAAGGAGAATGAAATGGCTACGAATAGTTTAGCTCACACCAACGCGTCTACACAAGGGAATTGTCGTCCACCCGGCGCAATTTCCAAACACTTTGTACGCATATTATCCAAATATTCCACTTTATCGTGCCTAAAAACGCGAAAGGGTGTTTTACATTTGCGAGAAATGCCCGACTGAGTGGCTTGTGTTCTACCATTACGTTAGCTTAGGCTTAAAACAGGCTTAGGTGGGTGGAACGTGCCGCTTAGGGTTATCTCGTAAACCGGAAACTGGTCATGAAGTTTCTTGCAGGCTATACATTCATTTAAGTTATGTTAAGTAAGGGCCTAGGTGTTTAAAGCGTAAAGGGTAGAACTCAAGTTAAGTGTGTGGAATGCTGCGCCATCCTTACTTTTTGGGCGCGTATCTCTTTAAACTATTTAGACGAGAGTATAGTTTATTGTAGTGAGTGAATGTGGCCTTAGGCGTACAGACTAAGGCCTAGTAGTAGCATGGAGCCATCGCAGGCCGGCTTGGGGTTTTTGCCTGAGCTGGCCACCCTTTTTATATAAAAAGTATTTGTATAACAAACAGGGTGGATATTTTGATCGTTTATTAAACAAGTTCATGTGATAAGGTCCAACTTATTTTTACATCATTACGAATAGTGCATAAAAAACACTTGACAGCCCTATAATTGTGGTCTATATTTTGCATCATTGTTAATGTGATGTAAAAAAAGATGATACAACTAAAAGAAATAACAGACATATCTTCTGGATACTCTTTTCGGGGCAAGATACCGGAAAAAGAGGGTGGTGGTGTGTCGGTGATCTGCATGAAGGATGTTTCATTAGAAGAAGGGATAAAGACAGACTCTGTTGTTGAAACAGCATTATCTTATAAACATGAGCCTGATTTTTTGCAAGCAGGGGATATCCTGTTTGTTGCTTGTGGTTCAAGCCATTATGCCACCTTATATGATGGGCGATTTAATAGAGCAGTTGCCTCCCCTCATTTTTTTGTGATTCGAACTAAATCACTACACGCGATGCCAGAGTTTATTGCTTGGCAGCTCAATCAATTATCTGCGCAGAGATATTTTGAAAAAGAAGCGGAAGGTTCGGTTGCCAAAAGTATAAAGCGTACTTCTCTTGAACGAGCTTCTATATTTTTACCTAATAGTCAGAAACAGCAAGCGCTTTTGCGTCTATATAAGAATTTATCTGAACAAAAGCGCACTTATCGTGAATTGATCATGAATGTTGAGAAACTCATGCGAAATATTGCGCTTGGGTTGGAGCAAGATTTTAATACATTTACTAAAAGGATAGAAAAGCAATGAATACACCAATAAGCCAAGATGCAATTAACAAAGCGCTATGGGCGGCATGTGACACATTCCGTGGTACAGTCAGTTCCGATACTTATAAAGACTTTATTCTGACAATGCTGTTTTTGAAGTATATCTCAGATGTTTGGCAAGATCATTACGATAAATATAAAGAAAAGTATGGTGATGAATCTGAGCTTATTAAAGAAATGATGAAAAATGAACGTTTTGTTTTGCCAGAAGGTTCTAGCTTTTATACACTTTACGAAAAACGCCATGAACCAGGTAATGGTGAACGTATCGATCAAGCTCTGCATGCATTGGAAGAAGCTAATGGTACAAAACTCCGCGATGCATCAAAATCTGTTTTTCAGGACATTAGCTTCAATACAGACAAATTGGGCGAAGAGAAACAAAAAAATACTATTCTGCGTCATTTATTAGAAGATTTTTCTAAGCCAGAATTGAACATGCGTTCTAGCCGAATAGGTTCTCTTGATATCATTGGCAATGCGTATGAATATCTCATTAAGCTGTTTGCAGCAGGGGGTGGTCAAAAAGCAGGTGAGTTTTATACTCCGCCTGAAGTTTCCGATTTGATAGCGGAACTATTAGATCCTCAAGAAGGGGATTCGATCTGCGATCCAGCCTGTGGTTCAGGTTCCTTGCTGATGAAATGTGGTCGCAAAATCAAAGATCGTTTTAATAGTAAGAAATATGCTCTTTATGGGCAAGAAGCCATTGGTTCTACGTGGTCGTTGGCTAAGATGAACATGTTCCTGCACGGAGAAGATAATCACAAAATTGAATGGGGAGATACTATTCGCAATCCCAAGTTGTTGGATAATAATGGCGGCTTGATGCATTTTGATATTGTGACTGCTAATCCGCCCTTCAGCTTAGATAAATGGGGCCATGAAGAGGCTGATCATGACAAATTTGGGCGCTTTAGGCGCGGCATACCGCCTAGAACTAAAGGGGATTACGCTTTTATTTTACATATGATCGAGACTTTAAAGCCAAAGAATGGCCGCATGGGTGTGGTGGTTCCGCACGGCGTATTGTTTCGCGGTAGCTCTGAGGGAAAGATCAGACAGCAATTGATTGTAGAAGATTTGCTAGATACGGTGATAGGCTTGCCTGAAAAGCTGTTTTATGGCACGGGAATTCCCGCAGCAATTTTGATCTTTAAAAAGAAAAAGAGTGATAACAAAGTTCTGTTCATTGATGCCAGTCGTGAATGCAAGGCAGGTAAAAACCAAAATTTGTTAACAGCAGACAATATTAAAAAAATTGTAGAAACCTATCACGCGCGTAAAAGTGTAGATAAATATGCGTATTTAGCCAGTGTGGATGAAATCAAGGAAAACGATTTTAATCTGAATATTCCCAGATATGTGGATACCTTTGAAGAGGAAGAAGAAATTGACTTGATGGCGGTGCGTAAGCAACGAGAAGCATTGAAAACAGAGCTTGCTCAATTAGAAGTTGAAATGGATGGCTATCTGAAGGAATTAGGGTATTATGACTAAGAATTTAGCCGCTACAAATCAAGTCTTGTTAGATAGTATTCGTCAATTGATCTCATCTGCTCGCAGCCAAGTACAACGGTCCGTCAATAGCTTGATGGTACAAACTTATTGGAAAATTGGTCAGTTGATTGTTGAAGAGGAGCAGCAGGGTAAAGAGCGCGCAGTTTATGGACAACAGCAATTACAGCAATTGGCTAAACAGCTAACTGAAGAATTTGGCAAAGGCTTTGATATCACCAACCTGCGTAATATGCGCCGTTTTTATGAGGCTTATCCAATTCGAGACGCACTGCGTCTCGAATTGGGTTGGACACATTATCGCATACTTTTGAGGGTTGAAAACCCGCAAGCGCGCAATTGGTATGCCGAAGAAGCTATTGCTCAGAACTGGAGCAGCCGAGCATTGGAGCGTCAAATCAGTGTACTGTATTATGAGCGCTTATTGTCTAGTAAAGAGTCTGCTTCTGTTAGAGCTGAAGCTAGAGACAACACGCGCGTATTAGCAGATATGCCAAAGAATTATCTGCGTGATCCTTATGTACTCGATTTTTTAAACTTGCAAGATGGAAGTTATCAAGAAGCTGATTTAGAGCGAGGTATCATTGATAATTTACAGCGGTTTTTATTAGAGCTAGGAAAAGGTTTTGCTTTTGTGGAGCGTCAGCAGCGAATTCGTACAGAAGACCAAGACTTCTATATTGATCTGGTGTTTTATAATTTCAAACTCAAATGTTTTTTGTTGATAGATTTAAAACTAGGCAAACTTTCTCATCAAGATGTTGGACAAATGGATACCTATATTCGCATTTATGATCAACATCGCAAAAATAATGATGATAATCCTACCATTGGCCTTATTTTATGCAGCCAAAAAAGGGAAGCTATAGTGAAATACTCCGTACTTACGGATAGTGAGCAGCTCTTTGCTGCAAAGTATATGCATTATTTACCCAGTGTAGAGGAGCTAAAAAAAGAACTAGAACGTGAAAGACCGTTAGTACAACAACAAATGGAAGAGACTTGGCATGAAAATGAATTGTGATAATCCTATATTGAAGGTTGTAAAAAGGAGCGAGTTATGAGCGAAATTGAAGTTAACAAAATGATTGTTTTTAGAGACCAGCATATTCGTAGAATCTTACATCAAAATGAATGGTGGTTTTCAGTGGTAGATGTGGTGAGTGTACTGTCAGAAAGTAGTAATTCGCGCCGATATTGGTCAGATTTAAAGAGACAGCTCATTGAAAAAGATGGGTTTTCTGAGTTGTACGAGAAAATCGTACAACTGAAATTGACCTCTTCAGATGGTAAAAAATATACAACAGACTGTGCTAATGTTGAAACCTTGTTTCGCATTATTCAATCCATTCCTTCACCTAAAGCCGAGCCATTTAAACGTTGGCTGGCTAAGGTAGGCTATGAACGTGTACAAGAAATTGAAGATCCAGAATTGGCCAGTAAACGGGCTAGAGCAATATACAAAGCAAAGGGATATCCTGATAACTGGATTGAAAAACGCATGCGTAGCATTGCCATTCGTGAAGAGTTAACAGATGAATGGCGGCAACGCGGTATTGATGAGCAAAAAGATTACGCCATTTTAACAGCTGAGATTAGCAAAGCAGCCTTTGGTATGACGCCGAGTGAATATAAGCAGCATAAAAATTTAAAGCGGGAAAACCTAAGAGATCATATGACAGATCTAGAACTTATTTTTTCCATGTTAGGTGAAGCCTCTACCACGGAAATTGCTCGTAATAAAGATGCACAAGGCTTTGATGAAAATCGTGACGCGGCCTTAGAAGGCGGTAGTGTTGCGGGTAATGCTAGGAAAGAGTTGGAATCTAAAAGTGGCAGGCCGGTGATTAGTAAAGATAACTATTTATCGTTAGAATCATCGGATCGTAAAGCCGTAACAAATCAAGAAGGAAGATAAGATGAGTAGGATTCCTGAGGGATGGAATATAATGAAAGTAAAGGAAATTGCACAAAAAAATAGAAGTGCAATGTCCACAGGACCTTTTGGTTCAAGTATAAGCGCTAAATACTTTGTAGATGAAGGAATCCCGGTTATTAGAGGTGGAAATCTTAGCAATAAACACGAAATACGATTTGTAGATCGAAATTTTGTGTTTATATCCAGAGACAAAGCTAAAGAATTTGAAAGAAGTGCTGTTTATCAACATGACTTGATATTCACATGTTGGGGAACGATAAACCAAGTGGGGCTAATTCCAAATGATAGCAAGTATCCATTTTATATTATTTCAAATAAACAGATGAAACTTACAGTCGATAAATCAAAATTTTCAAGTGAATATATCTACAATCTGTTCTCAAGCGGCCCAATTCAGAAACAAATTAAAAGAAGATCTATTGGTTCATCTGTGCCTGGCTTTAACTTGATTCAATTAAAACAAATAAAACTTCTTATTCCCACGATTCAAGAACAAAGTAAAATAGCCAAGATACTCGCAACCTGGGACAAAGCGATTAACACGACACAAGCACTTATTGATGTGAACAAACAGCAGAAAAAAGCACTCATGCAACAACTTCTTACGGGTAAAAATCGTTTCCCGGAGTTTCATGAAAAGTGGAGAAATGTCTATTTACCAGATATTGCCGATATAAAAAAAGGAAAAGCGTTAAACAGTAAAGATATTATTCATGGTCAGTATCCAGTTATAGCTGGAGGAAAAAGTAGTCCTTATACACATAATAAATATACACATGAAAATGTTATTACAATTAGTGCTAGTGGTGCAAATGCGGGTTATATCTCATTTCATCCCTATCGATTGTGGGCATCAGATTGTACGGTTATTACTAATAGAAACGAGAACAGTCGGAATTTTATTTATCAAATTTTGTTAGCAAAACAAACGCAGATATACTCAATGCAAAGTGGTGGTGCTCAGCCACATATATACCCAAAGGACTTAGCAAGTTTAAAGTTTTTTGTTCCATCACTAGATGAACAACAAAAAATAGTGTTACTTTTATCCGCTGTTGACAAAGAAATTAAAATCTTACAGCAAAAACTTGCTTGCTTAGCGCAAGAAAAAAAAGCATTAATGCAACAACTTTTAACAGGCAAAAAACGAGTAAAATTAGAGGAGAAAGATACGAATGAGTAATAATAAGAAGATTCCTAATCTTTTCGAGGAAGATAGTAAGGATAAGATGTATCAATATATAAAAAATGAGGAAGCTCCTTATTGTGCGCCTGCAAAGCAGTATTGGCAAGCGCTCTATGATAAACATCATGAGTATTTAGATAATGATTTTGTGACAAGGTTGCGAAATAATTGTCAAGAGCGCTTGTGGGAATTAACGCAAATATCATTCATAGCAGATAGTCTTAAAGGTAAGGACAAACTCATTAAACATCAAAGAAAAAATGTAAAGTGTCCCGATTTCTGTGTGGAAATTAATGGTAAACGATATTACTATGAGACAACCGCTCCTGGACCAGGAAAGTCTGTAGAATTGAATGAGAAATTAGAAGATATTCAAGGAAAAGCAAGAACATCACCTGTTACGCAGTACAAAGAAAGAATATGTAGTGCGTTTAAAGAAAAGGCGCATGATAAGTACTTTGGGGAAATGGGATATCAATCTCATATGGCAGCTAATTCTGGCCTTGTAATTGCTATATCACTGGCGGGAATCCCTTTTTATCATTCGCCAGGCGATCATATTAGAACAGCTGCAAGCTGTGTACTAGGGATATCGGATCCTAAAATAGATATCTTACGGAATATTAATGGAACATTAACTATGGGTGAAGCCTATTATGATTATGAGCCAGATTTTATAAAAGCAAATTCAACATCACCTATTAAAATGGATTATTTTTGTGATGATCAGTATAGCCATATCAGTGCTGTCCTAATCTCTTATAATGGCTGGGTATTTTTCCCAGATGCAGATAAGTATGGCGCAACTATTTTTTGGCAGAATGAATGTCGTAATGATTACCTTTTAATTCAAAATCCTTTTGCCAAAGCGCCATTGCCTAGCGATTATTTTTCGGTGGCAAAAGAGATAAATCCTGTGATTCATTGCTAGGAATCTATGGAATAATATGTGAAATAAAAATTATTTAAAAGGTTTACTAATAAAAACAATTCTGACTTAAATAAGGACAAAAACAATCAAAATAGAGGAGAAAAAATGTTATCCCCCAAATTTCAGGAAGAATATAGCGCTAAAATTCCAGCATTAGCGTTGCTTTGTAATCTAGGCTGGCAGTTTATAACCCCTGAGCAAGCGTTATCGGCGCGTAATGGCAACACTCGCGAGGTCGTTTTACGAGAAGTTTTGCGAGATGAACTGCGCAAACGTCGCTTTACGCAGGGTGACAGCGAACGGCCTTTTTCGGAAAGTACGATTGACTATGTGATTTCGGTCCTTTGTACACCTTCCTTAAATGAAGGTTTAGATGTCGCCAATGAGAAGATTTATAACCATCTACTCTATGGCATATCCGTTAAAGAGTTTGTGGATGGGAAAAGAGCAACGCCAACCATGCAAATTATTGATTGGAACAATAGTAAGAATAATAGTTTTATGGTTACTGAAGAATTTAGGGTACAAAGAACGAATGGACTGGGTAGTCGGCGTCCCGATATAGTTTGTTTTGTGAATGGTTTGCCTTTGGCAGTGATTGAGGCAAAGCGACCGGATGCTTATACGCAGAAAGGCCCAACCATACAAGAGGGGATTTCTCAAAATATTCGCAACCAGTATAACGATGAAATTCCGCATTTATTTGCGTATGCACAGCTATTGTTTTCCATCAACGGATCCGATGGACGTTATGGTACACAAAAAACACTTTTAAAATTTTGGGCTCCCTGGTGTGAAGAAGATATTTCCGAAACAGAATTTTATAAGCATAAAAACAAAGTATTGTCCCTTGAGGCAAAAACACAATTGTTTTCTCATAGAAAGCCACAGGATAAGCAATGGTATGAAAGCCTCGTTGCAGGCGGAAATCTTGCGGTGACCGATCAGGATAAGCTTTTAATGAGTTTGCTGTCCCCAGAGCGATTACTGGAAATGACGCGATTTTATATTTTATTTGATAAAAAGGCAGGCAAAGTGGTTGCTAGGCATCAACAATTCTTTGGTGTTAAACGTCTCATGGAGCGCGTCAATACTAAAGATAAAGAGCGTGCGCGGCAAGGCGGGGTAATTTGGCACACGACGGGATCGGGAAAATCATTCACTATGGTTTTTTTGTCAAAATCCTTGATCCTGAATCCATTTTTAAAACAGTGTAGATTCGTTATTGTAACCGATCGCGTTGATTTAGAAGATCAGCTGAGTAAGACTTTCTGTACTACGGGCGAATTTGTTAGCAAAAAGGATAGAGAGGCTGCAATGGCGACCTCCGGTAAACATTTGGCTCAGCAAATAGCCAAAGGCAATGAGCGTATTATCTTTTCTATTATCAACAAGTTTGCTGTGGCTGCCAAAATGCCTGAATGCCATAACCCAAGCGCTGATATCATTGTTTTAGTAGATGAAGGACATCGCTCTCAGGGGGGAGAAAATTATGTGCGTATGCGTTTAGCGCTGCCTAATGCTGCTTTTATTGCTTTTACCGGCACCCCCCTTCTAAAAGAAGATAAAACCACTAATAAATTTGGCCCTATTGTGCATGCCTATACGATGCAAGGAGCGGTAGCCGATAAAAGCATAGCACCACTTTTATACGAAGAGCGTATTCCCGATCTGGATGTGAATGAACGGGCCATTGACTGTTGGTTCGACCGTATCACTGAAGGCATAACAGAACAGCAAAAAACAGATCTCAAAAGGAAATATGCCAAAAAAGGATCTATTTATCAAGCAGAAGATCGTATTCGTTTGATTGCCTACGATATAGCCAATCATTTTGTAAAAAATATAGATGATGAACTTAAAGGGCAAATAGCGTGTGAGAGTAAATTAGCGGCTATTCAATATAAACAATCTTTAGATGAAATGAATCTATTTGAGTCTGCAATTGTTATGTCGGCGCCAGACTCTAGAGAAGGAAATACGGAGGTTGACGAATCTACTATTCCTGCCATCACAAAATGGTGGCAAGATAATGTAGGGACTGAAGATGAAAAAAAATACACAAAAAGAATCGTAGAGCGATTTGAGAACGATGATAATCTTAAAATGCTCATCGTTGTTGATAAACTGCTTACCGGTTTTGATGAACCCAAAAATGCCGTTCTTTATATCGATAAACCTTTGAAACAGCACAATCTGATCCAGGCCATAGCGCGCGTCAATCGCTTGCATTCTCAAAAGAAATTTGGCCTTTTGATTGATTATAGGGGTATTCTCTCAGAGTTGGATACCACTATCGCTCAATATCAGGATTTGGCGAGTCGTACTCAAGGCGGATTTGATAGGGATGATTTACAAGGTCTTTATCACCCAATGAGTACGGAATATAAAAAGTTGCCAGGATTATATAAAGCGTTATGGACAACATTCAAAGATGTTAAAAATACGCGTGATATTGAACAGCTGCGACAAGTGATTATTCCCAAGATGCAAGAGCAAAATGGTGAAATGATAGATATGAATCTAAAAATCCGTGATGATTTTTATGAGCGCTTAAGCGCCTTTGCAATTTGTCTCAAGGTGGCTCTGCAATCAGCTAGTTTTTACACAGACAAAAGCTTTAGTGAGGCAGACAGATTACACTATAAGGAAACCGTGAAGCAGCTGAGTGCTCTTCGTCAACTTTCTAAAGAAGATGCAGGTGAGACGGTGGATTATGATGAGTATAAGGAACAGATCAAAAAGTTAATGGATAAGCATGTTGTAGGAGTGCAGATCAAAGAGCCTGATGGTGTTTATGAAGTAGGTAAAATGGGCAAAAACGCAGATCCCAAGGATTGGTCAATGGATAAGCTTCGAAATGAAACCGATATTATCAAAACGCGCGCAACTCGTATGATCGAACAAAGTTTGCGAGACGATCCTTATGCGCAGGAATTCTTTTCCAAACTGTTAAAACAAGTGATTAAAGACGCCGAAGCACAATTTGAACATCCGCTCAAACAATACATGCTTTTTAGAGAGTTTGAAGAAAAAGTTGAGAAGCGAGCCGTTGACGATTTGCCGGACTGTTTTAATGGTAATAAACACGCTCAGGCTTATTACGGGATATTGAAACTTCATATTGGCGAAAACCTGTCTGCTATCAGTGAAGAAACATCTACCAGATGGGCTGAGCTTGCATTCAGCATAGATACTATTATTACGGATGCGATTGCAGAGCTTTCTATCAATCCTCAAAATATTGAAGCAGCCATTCGAAAAAATATGCTTCCCATGATATTTTCTGAGTGTAAAAAAATAGGC
>VFJT01000143.1 GCA_009885935.1 Gammaproteobacteria bacterium | reverse complement strand
TCTGGTTTTCGATAGATGAGTACTAGATCAGGTTTAAGATGACAGTCTCGGTGATCTGACCAAGAACCACTCAAAGAATGATCTTGGTACCGAATTGGCAAAGAATTATCCTTTATCAAAAGTTCCAGGAGTTCCTCAAATGATCCTTTTAACCCAGCTTTATGAGCTCCTTTAACTTCTCTTTTATAATCTTTTTTAAACCGTGCGGTAAGCTCAATCGTCCTCATTCAAATCGTCCATCAAAGATTTGACTGACTTGAAAGACTGGAGTTTCCCGTGTCTCGCTTCTTTCATGGCAGCAATGGTTTCTTTGTTGGGGGTGAGGGGATCAAAAGGCAACGCATGATCATGTGCAATACGCACTAACAACAAGCGCATTGCATCAGAAATGGTTAAACCCATAGCCGCTAAAACGATAGCAGCCTCTTTTTTAATAGCTCCATTGATCCGGGCTTGGACAATAGCATTGGCAGACATGATTTATACTCCTAGAAACAATCATACCCTAAGTATGAATGACAATGTCATTCATGTCAAGTCTGAGAAAAGGCGGCTGTATTGCCCGTTATTACCGCAGGTTATTTGTAAGTCCTTGATAAGAATGGAGCTGGCGGACCGAATCGAACGGACGACCGGCTGATTACAAATCAGCTGCTCTACCTGCTGAGCTACGCCAGCTAAAATAATACGTTGATGCCCAGGTAATGACATCAATCAATATGGCGGAGTGGACGGGGCTCGAACCCGCGACCCCCGGCGTGACAGGCCGGTATTCTAACCAACTGAACTACCACTCCGCAAATAAACTCTCTTTCTGGTGGGTGCTGAGGGTCTCGAACCCCCGACCCTCGCCGTGTAAAGGCGATGCTCTACCAACTGAGCTAAGCACCCGTTTTGTCTACAATCTAGAGACGCCATTTATACCAAGCTATCCCCTCCACGTCAAGGCATTATTCGCCTTTTTGGGAGTAAAAGAGCGAATATCAACGCGTAGGGGCAGACCCCCGTGTCTGCCCTAATAGGACGGGCACAGGGGCCCGCCCCTACAATAATATAAGCTGATATGATATACTCGCCAAAAATAATAGGATAATAAACATGCCCTTAGTCGCGCCGCTTGTTCAATTTCCCCTTTTTTATTGCGTAAAACACCCCTTAATTGCACATAAATTATCCTTGCTGCGCGATAGAAAAACACCCGCAAAGATTTTTCGCGAATTGGTGGCCGAAATTACTCTGCTGATTGCCTATGAAGCGACTCAGGATTTAAGCCTAAGCGAGGTTTCCATTGATACCCCTTTAGAAACCATGCTGACGCCTATGCTTAAAGACAGATATCCCGTCATTGTGCCCATTTTACGGGCGGGTCTAGGCATGACTGAAAGCTTTTTGCAACTCATCCCTGAGGCTAGGGTTGGCCATATAGGCTTATACCGCGACGAAGAAAGCTTACAGCCTATGCAGTATTACTTTAAAATTCCGCAAAACAGTGTAGACAGCGCTTATTTTATTTGTGACCCCATGTTGGCCACTGGCGGCTCTATCGCCAAAGCCATTAGCCTATTAAAAGAACGCGGTATACATCGCATCACCTTAGTGTGTTTAGTTGCGGCACCTGAAGGAGTAGAGGTGGTAGCGTCTCTGCATCCCGATGTCAAAATATACACAGCATCCTTAGATAGAAAGCTGAACGAACACGGCTATATTTTACCCGGCCTAGGCGATGCCGGAGATCGCTTGTTTGGCACTAAATGATATGACTACCTCTCTATCTCTACCTAAAGATTGCCTACAACGGTTTATCCTTAAAGATTTGCACGTGCGTGGTCAATGGATCCATTTAGATCACGCTTATAAAGCCATCCAATCCATACATCCCTATCCACTCACAATACGCATGTTGATTGGCGAAGCCTTAGCGGCCAGTGCACTGATTTCCAGCACTTTAAAATACGAAGGCCGTACCACCTTACAAATAGAAGGCCCCGGCGCTATAAAATTACTGCTAGCGCAATGCAATCATTTGTTTCATTTACGAGGCCTTGCCAAATGGGATGAAGAGATCAATATCGATCTCGCCACCACCCCGTTGTTTTCTAAAGCACAATGCTTGATCAGCATTACGCAAGCGACCTCACAAGAAACGTATAATGGCATAGTCCCTTTAGAACACAACAGTTTAGCACTGTGTTTGGAAAGTTATTTTCAACAATCCGAGCAATTGCCCACAAAATTTTATTTTGCCTCTACCCACGAACACATTGTAGGTTTGATGTTGCAAAGCTTACCCGACGATGCCATGACCACCGACATGTGGCAACACGTCACTTGTTTAGCCGATACCTTAACCCAACCCGAATTATTGAGCGTTGCCCCCATGGCTTTAATGCACCGCTTGTTTCACAGCGAAGCCATGCAATGGTTTGTAGAAAGCCCCGTTGAATTTAAATGTTCTTGCTCTAAAGAAAAAAGTGAAAAAGCGCTGATTACCTTCGGCGAAAAAGAGGTCATGGAGGCTCTTAACAGCACACCCACTTTGGTGGTGAATTGTGAATTTTGTAATCAACGTTACGAATTCGACAAGATTGATGTCTACCGCATCTTTCACCCATCGCCAGACTCATCACAATCTTCTGTACATTAGGATTAGCCATGATTACATTACAGGAGCACAATGGATTTAACGAAACATTAATAGCGGATCTTAAAGAGCTGATTGCCGCTTGTAAAGCGGTCGATGGTTATGTGCCCATGCTGTACTGGGAAGTGCTTAAATTAAAACGGGATATCCCTGGCGATTATTGCCTATATCAGAACAATAAAATGATAGGCTATTTGAGCACCTTTAACTTTGAAGATCCGCTCATCGAAGTCTCCTTCGCCATTCACCCCGATTTTCGTAACCAAAGCTTATTTGAAGAACTATTAGAATACGCGCGCGATCACCTGCAAATGATGCATTACGATGCTTTATTGCTATCGACTGGCGAGCAAGACAGCGTCTTAGTGAATACCTTCACTAGATTAGGTTCAAAAAAAACCCACACAGAATATATTTTAACGCGCGATAACGTAGGCGCAGAAGAAATTTATGCCAGCGACCCTATAGAACTGGTACTAGGACAAAAAAAAGACGATGGAGCGCGTTTAGCAGAAGTTCATGCGCGTTGTTTTGATTCCGATCTAGACTTGATGACAGAGCGCTTTACCAAAACCATCGCCATGTCCAATAGACGCTGTTTTTTAGCCTTGCATCATGGTGAGGCCATAGGCGCCGCGCACGTGCGTATCGATGGTAGTGGCTCCGCTTGTTTACACGACATCAGCATTGTGCCCGAAAAACAAAATTTTGGTTTTGGTTTGCAATTGCTTAAACTGGTTTTAAATACCTTAATTGCCGACGGTCAGACTCGATTTCACATGATAGTGGCCGCCGATAACCAAAGAGCCTTACAACTCTATCAGCGTTGTCATTTCACCGTCGAACAAGCCTATCAGTTTTGGCGTATGGATAAACATTTCACCTTTCCGCCGCATTATACCTTGCCTAAAAGGAAGCATTAGGGGGTTTAGCTATAATATGTTTGCTATGCGTACGAAAATACTCTTCCTTGGGATCAAATCTAAATTGGTTTTTAAATGCTTCTTTGCATTCCTTATCTATTGAAGTAACTGGTGGTAATTGAAGAATCAGTTGACCTACTAATTTTTTTCCTTTCTCGTTCTTTTCGGCAGCAGGTAGATATTTTTCTGCTAAGCAAGCCAAGTAATAGGCAGCAACAAGATCTTTAGGTACACCATAGCGTCCATCTCTAGCAGCACAAGCTAGATAGTAAAATGCATTACAATCATTCTCTTCCATGCACAATTTTCTCATAACGTCTACATTGATTTCTTCTCTTTCAAAAAAACCACTTTGTTTTTTAATCAGTACCTTTTCACTAAAAATAGTTTTTTTGTTTTTGCCATTAGAATCATCTTTTACCACTGTAGGAGAAGGAGAACGCTTCTCTTCATCTGATGATAAACGATGCCCTACTGTCTCTGAAGAAGAGGCTGAAGCTTCTAAATCCTGATTTACCTCTAGAGGAGATGTAGGCGAGCTGCGATCCGCTTCTTCCTCTGAGGAATAGGATAAACGCTGACTTACCACTGGCGGAGTGGTGGATAAACCATAATCTACCGATGCTGGAGAAGAAGAGAATACGTCACAGACTACTTCTGGAGGAGTAGTGGATAAACTACGCTCTTTCTTCTTTGAAGTGGTATCGTCTGAAAGTACAGGCGCCCTAGAAAATTTTTGACTAAAGAAAAAACTACCTTTTCTACCGTTCCTACCATCGACACTGGTTGAACTTCTAGGTGGAGCAGGTGAAGCTATACTATTAAGGCCCATATCCCTATCCTTAAGCTTAGATTCTGGACGGGACAGATGCATCGTATTTCTTCTGGAAGATAATGTGTTGTCCAACGGAAGGCTACAATTTTCAGGTGATAAAATGTCAATCACCGAGGTAACAGCCCTTAATAACGCCGCAATATCTTCATTATCCGGCATAGGAATACCCCCTTTTTTGGCTATAGCATAGAGAATATTTGCTGTAAAACATGCATCATTTAAATTAGGTTCTTGGAGGATCTCAAGGTAATTTAAATCTTTTGTTTCTATAATACCTTCAATCACAAACCCTTCTTTTAGTTGAATTCTATAGTTTATTTCGCCATCTTTTTCTTCTATAGCTACAAGCTTACAACCACCCTCTATTATTGCAGCGATAGCCACATTGACCACAATATTCGCATCATCAGCCAACAGATTCCATTCTTTCTTGAACTTTTCAAGTTGTTCTACTAATATTCTTCTTTGCATATAAAAAGTAGCAACTTTGTTTTCTGTATGGCCATTCTCCATCGCACTTTGTGTATCTAATACTAATAATGTCCAAATAGGCTGTATTAGACGAAGAATCAATTTTTTACAATGATCTTTTTCATTCGCTATTATAGAGAAAAGGCCTTCTAAACCAATTTGATTGGTATCTTCTTTTCCATTTCTTATTTTATCTACAAGAAAACCATCTTTAGCTTTATTGGCAACAAACGCTGACTTATTGACAGCACTGTACATAGGTGCCAATTCATGAAACTTCTTGTGCCCTTTTGCTATGTAATCCGCAAGAGCGTTAAATAGCATCTGTCTCCTCAAAACATATTGGGCACTAAATCGAACCGTTAAGTTTGCAAGCACTAGAAAGTAGGGCAATTTATTCGGGTCTTTTGCGTCTGGACACTCTTTGAAAAATTCATTTATTTTCGGGCTATATTGTTGCAATAATCCATCAAATTTTGCCATTAAAGTCGTCATTTCCGAATACAGTGTCGCCTCAAATGCTGGACCATAGGCTTTTTTAAGATAATCAATCAACTGAAAAGAATTTTCAAACGCTACCAAACTCGCTTGTATTCCAACTTGACTTGCAATTATTTTAGAAAGGTTCTGTTTTAATTTTCCAATCAAGTTTAAGTCTTCCTTTTCTACAAACTCGTTTGTAAAATCTTTCTTACATAATATCTCACCTAAGTCTTTTGCCGAATCAAGAAATTTTGTTTCTATGTTGCAAATTTCTTTATACCATTGAAGCAGAGCGTAACGGTTTTCATAGAAGGGTTGCATATGTCCTGCATCTTGAACAGCTTCCCCTATTATTTCTTCTGATTTTTTAAGATGTACGCTCTTATCCAAGCAGTATTTTTTTTCTTGAATTTTTTTCAATAATTTGTCACGAAGATTGCATCCAGCCTCTAGAACAATAAGTCCTACTCTTTTCTTGCCGCTATCATCTATTACAGAATAAATGCACCCATCTTCAGAGCGGTCATACCACAATGTTCTTACCGCATCGCCTAATTTAACAGAATTATCTACAAACACTACATCTAGAAGAAGTTTCAAGTCTACGGCAGGTATATCAATTATTCCTGTATAAACTGGGGATGATGCTTCCTGTTCCGAGTCATCTAGAATCCATTGTGTTTGATAATGAAGTTGTCCATCTTGTATATATAAATAGATATCTCCTGCTTTCTTTTCTGCAGGAATATCCTCTTTTTTGGCATATAGTTTATAAACAGGATAATAAATAGGCTCTTTTCTTAATTCAGGAATGCCTGCATATAACAAATTGCTAAACATATCATCTACGCTCTGCTCATAAATAGTAGCGGAATGTCCTTTTTGCACCGCAGAAATAAGATTAGGCTTTTGCGCAAAGCTTTCATCGAATTTAAGAGTACTCTGAGAAAAATCCAATTCTAACAGTGCAGTTTTTTGTTCATCAGTCAAATCATTTAGACTTCTTTCCATCCAAGAAGAACCCGCTAGCTTGCCATAAATCATGAATGATCCGTCGTGTTTCTTAATTAAAATAGGCGTATTATGCTTTTGCGCTAACCGCTTATCGTCCTCTGTTAAAGATTGATCTTCATTGTGAGAGCGTAAATAGAAATCGCAAGGACGCTCACTTAGACCTTTTTTTGCTGCGGCAATTAGCGCGCGCACTTCTTTTGCTATATTCATTTTACCCTCACTTTCTTTTTATTTCGCTATTTTTGTATTGCGGATGATTTCAAGATCATCTATTCAAAAAATATTATACCTGACGAACATTAAGGTAATGTTAAAACACACATATTTTGAATGGATTTTTATTTATAATTTATGAAAAGAGATAATTCATTGATTTTAATTAGGATAATATTTGTGGCAGGTGTGGGTTAATCCGCAGTTTAGAACATAAATTGCACAATGCAAGTTTGGTTCGAAATTTTTTTCAAAAATAATGATTAAAAATTTTAATACTTCCGCTTGCTTACGCGCGCGGCTCGGATTAGCCTGGACTCAATGGCAAGCATTATCAGGCGTTAGAGAAGGGCGAGTCGCCCCTACAAAACGTGCCTCGGAACAGTGTAGGGGCGGGGGTCTGCCCCTACGATAAGACATTTATTCGCCCGATCAATTCCCTGGCTTTTCCGCCACGCCGGTTTCTATCGCCGCTTTTTTAACGGCTTCGGCAACGGCTACAACGACACGGGTATCGAACACGCTGGGAATAATATAATCGGGATTTAAGTTTTCCGGTTCAATCACGTTGGCAATAGCATGCGCTGCGGCCAACTTCATAGCTTCATTAATGTCGCGAGCACGCACATCTAAAGCGCCGCGGAATATCCCCGGAAAAGCCAACACATTGTTGATTTGATTGGGGTAATCACTACGCCCTGTTGCCATGATGGCCACATAGTCACGTGCAAGCTCTGGCATGATTTCAGGCGTAGGGTTCGCCATAGCAAATACGATGGGATCTTTCGCCATAGCACGCACGTCGTCTACGCTTAATAAGTTCGGTGCAGACAAGCCTACAAACACATCGGCACCCCGCATGACTTCGGAAATAGAGCCGCTTTCGTCGTTGGGATTAGTCATTTCCAAAAAGTTTTGCTTAACCGCATCTAGATCGTGGCGAGATTTACAAATGGCACCCTTACGATCGCAACCGATGATATTTTTAACCCCTAGATTGAGCAACATTTTGGTACAGGCCACGCCTGCCGCACCGACGCCACTCACCACTACTTTTAAATCCGCGATGGGTTTTTTAACAATTTTTAAGGCGTTGATAAGGCCGGCGGTAAATACGATGGCGGTACCGTGTTGATCATCGTGAAATACGGGAATGTCCAATTCTTTCTTCAAACGCGCTTCTATTTCAAAGCAACGCGGGGAAGAAATATCTTCTAAGTTAATACCGCCAAATACCGGCGCAATACGCTTAACGGTAGCAATAATTTCTTCTACATCTTTAGTGTCTAAACAAATAGGGAAAGCGTCTACATCGGCAAAATCTTTAAAGAGCATCGCTTTTCCTTCCATCACCGGCAAAGCGCCTAAGGGCCCTATATCGCCTAAACCCAATACCGCCGTGCCATCGGTAACCACTGCCACCATATTGCGTTTGATCGTTAAATTATAAGCACGTTTAGGATCCTCATGTATCGCCATACACACCCGCGCCACACCTGGCGTGTAGGCCATCGATAGATCATCGCGGTTTTTAATGGGTACTTTGCTCTTAATGCAAATCTTACCGCCTATGTGCATTAGAAAGGTGCGATCAGAATAATGCACTACATGCACTTCAGGTATCGCATTTAAAGCCGCAACGATACTTTCCATATGATCTGCATCTTGCGCATACAAAGTTAAGTCGCGGATGCTTTTGCCTTCTTCAAAGCGAATGATATCCATCGCCCCTAAGGACGCGCCGCAATTGGCAATGACCGTCATGACTTGTGATAATAAGGCTGTGTCGTGCTTTAGCTTAAGACGCACTATAAAAGAGTTACTCGCATTTAAATTCATGGTTATTTCCTAGTTGTAAATATTATTAATTTCTGACCACAGTACTGTGGCTATCTCTGTGTCACCGGGATGGTTAAAATCGCACCAAGTGACGTGTCCTAATTTTCGCCCAGGGCGCGCCATTTTACCATAATCATGATAATAAGCCCCAGGATACGATAAAATACTTTCGCAAGAAGGCAGTTGCCCTATGCAATTGAATAGATGGCTGCTGGCAATGGCCTCGCAACTGCCTAAAGGCCAATGCAATAACGCCCGTATATGATTGGCAAATTGACTCGTTGTTGCCCCTTCTATAGTCCAATGAAACGAATTGTGCACGCGCGGCGCCATTTCGTTGATGAGTAATTCTTCATCCACAATAAAAAATTCAATCGCCAGAACCCCTACATAAGAAAAATGTTGCAAAATACGCTCGGCTATTTCATTCGCTTTCTTCTGCAAAGAAGGGTCTGGATAAGGCGCTCGTGAATAGGCTAACATGCCGTGTTGGTGTTGATTGTAAGTCAGTGGATAATGTTTTATATGACCGTCGTGGTCACGCACGCTTAATAGCGAGCATTCGCCGTCGTGCTCTAACCATTGTTCTAATATGTATTCATTAAGGCAGACACCGGGGTCTGCCCCTACGTTATTTTTCCATGATGAAATTAAACTGGATAGATCGTTATCATCCTTTAAACGATACTGCCCTTTGCCATCGTAGCCTAGCATCGTTGTTTTTAGTACACAAGGATACCCTAATAAGAACACAGCCGCTCGCAATTCTTCTTCATTATGAACCAATGTAAACTCGGCTGTTTGTATCCCCAATTGACGGCAAAATGTTTTTTCTAAGCTGCGATTTTGCATCATCGCCAAGGCGCGTCGTGATGGATACACTTCTATACCCTCGTTTGCCAAGAGCTCTGCTGCTGCTAAGGGAATGCTTTCGGTTTCATAGGTAATAACATCACAATCACTCGCAAAAGCCAGTAAGCTTTCTTTGTCTTCAAAAGGGGCTTGTATCGTTTGTGTCACCGCTGCTGCTGAGGAAGTGTCATTCGCATCATAGCAAATTGTTTTCACCCCCAGTTCATGCGCAGCCAGGGCCAGCATTCTCGCCAGTTGGCCTGCCCCTAAAATGCCGATGGTTTTAGTCATGTAGCATTGTCTCTAGGATCTAAATGTGCCAACACGTCTTCCGTTTGTTGCTGTCTATAGTGCGTTAATGCTTTGTGTATAGTGCTATCGTTTAATGCCAATATTTCTGCGGCAAATAAGGCGGCATTAATCGCACCAGGACGGCCTACCGCAAAGGTCGCTACCGGCACGCCACTCGGCATTTGCACTATAGAAAATAAGGCATCTAATCCCTGCAAGGGAGTCGCTTCTATAGGCACACCCAACACAGGCAGGATGGTTTTTGCCGCTAACATACCGGGCAAATGCGCTGCGCCACCCGCACCCGCAATGATGATCTTTAATCCACGCGCACTGGCAGTAGACGCGTAGTCAAATAAACGATCTGGAGTGCGATGCGCCGAGACTATGGTCACTTCGTGCGGAATAGACAAAGCGTCTAATTTTTCACTGGCATGCTGCAGACAGGACCAATCCGATCTCGAACCCATCACCACCGCAACTAAAACGTTAGCACTCTGTTTAGATGGCATCGTCTTGTACTTCAATGGTTTCAATGACCACATCGTGTTGTGGCACATCTTGATGACCTGCGCGAGAATGAGTGGTGACTTCTTGGATTTTGTCTAGAACTTCACTACCCCCCACCACTTCACCAAAAACACAATAACCCCAGCCATCACGGCTAGGCTCTTTAAAATCTAAAAAAGCGTTGTCGGCTACATTAATGAAGAATTGCGCTGTTGCCGAATGGGGATCCGCCGTACGTGCCATAGCAATGGTGCCGCGCGTATTTTTAACGCCCTTATTGGCTTCATTTTCAATAGCCGCACGGGTCTTTTTTTGCTGAAATTGTTCGTCAAAACCACCGCCTTGGATCATAAAGCGCGGAATAACTCTATGAAAAATAGTTTTATCGTAAAACCCTTCTTTGACATACTCTAAAAAATTAGCCACGGTGCCTGGGGTTTTATCCTCATGTAGGCGTAATTCAATATCGCCATAATTTGTCTTAATTTTAATCATATCTGCTCCTTTTCTGCCTGAGATTGCTTCATTGCTAAGCTTTTACGCAATAATGGCTTCATTGTCAAGCCTTGAACCAATATAGAAAAAACCACCACTGCATAAGTCATGGTGAGGATTACATCGCGCTCGGCCATAGCGGGTAAAGCCAAGGCCAGAGCCACCGCCAAACCACCGCGTAATCCACCCCAGGTTAAAATATAAATCATGTAAGGAGAATATTCTTGGTGCCTTTTGAAAAAGGCCATCGGTGTGGCCACACACAACCAACGCACCACCAGTACCAATGGAATAACCGCGAGCCCCAACAACAAGCCCGCCCAATGCACATCTAAGATCAGTAGCTCTAAGCCTATCAATAAAAATAATACTGCATTTAAAACCTCATCGACTACTTCCCAGAAGGTATCTAAACTCTCGCGTGTTTTCTTGGACATATAAAAATAACGGCCTTGATTGCCGATGAAAAGGCCCGCTACCACCATCGCCAAAGGACCCGAAACATGCAGCCACTCGGCAAAAGCATAACCCCCACTGACTATCGCTAAGGTCACTAAGATTTCAATTTTGTGATCGTCTATAGGTTTTAAAAGAAAATAGGTTAAAAAGCCTAAAGCAGCACCGTAAACCATGCCGCCTACCGCTTGTTGTAAAAACAAGACGCTCACACTGGTAAAAGTTAGCGCTTCGCCGCTAAAGGCCAATTGGTATAGCGATAAGAATATAACAATGCCTACACCATCGTTAAATAAAGATTCCCCCTCTAAAAACACACTCATCTGCCGCGGCGCATTTAAAGATTTAAACAAAGCTAACACGGCGATGGGATCGGTGGGAGAAATTAAAGCGCCAAATAACAAACAATAAATAAAAGCTAAGTGAAAACCGAATAAAGGAACTAAGTAATACACTAAAATAGCCACCAAGGCGGTAGACACCACCGTGCCTAGTGATGCTAATAAGCTTATTTCCCATTTGCGCGCTTGCAAATGGCTGATATCGATATTCAAAGCGCCGGCGAATAATAAAAAGCTTAACATGCCATTGATCAGCAATTCATGGAAATCAACTTTAACCAATACCAGCGCTAGCGCATTTTTAGACTGCACCAAGCCAAATTTACCGGCAATGATCAGCATTAAGGATAAGGCTAATGAGGCGGCCATAATGGCAATGACCGCGGGCAGACGAATAGTACGGTAATTGATATAAGCTACTGCAACCGCAAAGGTTAGCATCGCCGCTAATATACTAAAAAGACTCATTTTGCCCCCACTGCTGCAGATTTTAGCTATTATGACATATACTATAAGAAACAACAAAAAATTCCTGGGATTATCATGAAAAAAGCCATATTAATTTTATACACAGGCGGTACCATAGGCATGGCGAAAACCGCTAATGGCTACCAACCCACCGCTGGCTTATTATCGAAACTCATGACCGAAGACCGCGCTTTTAGCCATGAGGATATGCCGAATTACGAGATAGTCGAATACACCCCGTTGATCGACTCTTCCAATATGACGCTGCATCACTGGAATGTCTTGGCCAAAGACATCATCAAGGCTTATGCCGATTACGACGGTTTTGTCATCTTACACGGCACCGATACCATGGCTTACACCGCGTGTGCGCTGTCTTTTATGATCAGTGGCTTGAATAAACCGGTGATCTTAACCGGTGCACAAGTCGCTTTGACCGAGGCACACTCCGATGCCAGAGAAAATTTGATTTCAGCCTTGCTCCTTGCTAGCCGTTATTGTTTTCCTGAAGTCACGATTTTGTTTAATCACTATCTATTGCGCGGCAATCGTGCTCATAAGATCGATGCTATAGGCTACAATGCTTTTTTATCGCCGAATTATCCACCTTTGGCCGAAGTAGGCAGCGAATTATTAGCGCACACCGAACTCTTCTGCGCCGCCGATACAAAGCCACTAGACTTGCATAAGTATAACCCCATCCCACTAGCCCATTTCCGCTTTTTCCCTGGATTCACCTTAGATACCTTAGAAGCGCTATTCCATAACCCCTTGCGCGCTTTGTTATTGCATACCTATGGCAGCGGCAATGTTCCTACCCTAGATAAAAAATTATTTTCACTCTTGGAAAAAGAGATTGCGCGCGGTGTGATTGTCGCCAATTGCTCGCAATGTTTAAAAGGTCATGTGAATATGGACAGTTATGCCACGGGCCGTGCTTTGCAAGAAATAGGCGTTATCTCGGCACTAGACATGACGCCAGAAGCCGCCACGGTGAAATTACAATTCTTATGCAGCATTTCTGATGATGCGGCTTGGATACGACAACAGTATGTTCATAGTTTACGCGGGGAGTTGAGTGCTTAAGCCGGAAATCAGCCCTATTTGTCGATTTTTGAGCGTGCACACTCAATATTAGACGAATTCAGAGTGTTAACAATCCATATTCGGCTAAAATGGTTGACAGACACTCAATTTTCTGCCCGGACGTGTTATTCCGCTGCGCATGACACCGTGCATTTACCCTGAAATTGCTTATCTTAAACCCACAATAGAAGATTTACTCATAGATGGATCTTTACCCAAGATAATCACGCTAAATTCGCCTGCAGAAAAACAAGAATGGCTAAATGCTTACGTTTCCATTTATTTAGAAGAAGAGGTCCGCAGTGAAGCCTTGGTTAGAAATCTAGGGCAATTTGCACGATTTTTAGAATTAGCCGCGAGCGTTAGTGGTAAAATTATCAATTACACCAAACTCTCGCAGGAAATTGGCATTGCGCACACGACCATTGCAGCTTTTTATCAAGTACTAGAAGATTGTTTGATTATCGAGCGCTTCGAGCCCTTGCTTAAAACAAAAATGCGCCGAAAACTAACAAAAACACATAAATATATTTTCTTTGATTTGGGTGTGCGCCGACTGGCAGCTAAAGAAGGAAGGAATTTACCCACTGAATTTATGGGGCACTTATTCGAGCAATTTATAGGCTTAGAGTTGCTGTATTATTCACGCTATCAATTACAACCGATTTCCATTCATTTCTGGCGCGATCTAAATGGTCCAGAGATCGACTGGGTCATCCAAACAGCTGAAACACTGATACCCATTGAGGTCAAATGGACTACAACCCCCACCATACAGGATACAAAACATCTACAAACTTTTCTATCGGAATATGAAGAGGCGCCTAAAGGCTATGTAGTGTGTCGTATTCCACGAAAAATGAAATTAAGCGACAGGATTTATGCCATTCCCTGGCAGGAAATTTATACTTTACTTGAATCTTAAAGCTTATCGTATTCTTCCAAACTCAACTTACGCGCTTCGTCGCTCAACATGACGGGAATATCATCGTGAATGGGATAGGCTAGCTTATCGGCTTTGCACAGCAATTCTTTGGCGGTTTTATGGTAAACTAATTTACCTTTACAAATCGGACACACTAAAATCTCAAGCAATGCGTGATCCATGACTACGCTCCTCAGGTAAGAGTACAAAAAAATGACATTTAACACCTCAGCAATAGACCCTAGCTGGCTTTCTTTAGTAGAAAGCGCCTTTGAAGCAGTCTGCCCCGATTATAAGCTAAGCCTGCTTGAAAATCCAAATTGGCTGCCGGGCCCAAACGCCTTGTTCAATGCTTTTTCCTTGCCCTTAACGCAGCTAAAGGTCATTTTATTTGGCGAATCGCCCTATCCACGCGCCATTTCCGCCAATGGCTATGCTTTTTACGACGCCAGTGTGGATAGCTTATGGAGCGAATCTGGGCTCTCTAAGGCCATCAATCGCGCCACTTCATTGCGCAATATCCTAAAGATGTTATTACTGGCAGAAGGCGTATTAACTGCAGATGATTTATCGCAGCCAGCGATTGCGGCACTGGATAAATCAAAATTCATACAAACCTTGCCGCAGTTGTTTTCTGCTTTAGAGCGACATGGTTTTTTATTGCTCAATGCCTCGCTCGTATTATCGGAAAAACCCGTACAAGTAGACAGCAAAGCATGGCAACCCTTTATGGCCAAATTACTCGCTTTAATTGCCGAGCGCGCACCTCAGGCTGAATTGCTGCTGTGGGGCCGTTTAGCACAAGTCATCGATAATTTCCCCGCCAGCCACCGCTTTCGCCGTCATTATGCTGAACACCCTTACAACTTATCCTTTATCCATAATCCCGAGATATTGGCTTATTTTAAGCCCCTGCATCTATTATGCAAAACCACTAATCTGCCATAAAATTGCGCTTTCCTTGATTTCAGGCTATTATATATCCTATGTTTTAAGGCTGTTGGAGATATTTATTAATGCGTGCATTACTCATAGAGGATGATGAAGACCTAGGGGAAATCATTCGTAGCGCTTTGGCCCGAGAAGGCAACACGGTCGATTGGGTAAAAGATGGTCAAGCGGCAATCAGTGCCTTATCCAGCGAAAATTTTGACGTCGCTATATTAGATTTAGGACTGCCTAAAATCTCCGGCCTAGAAGTGTTGCGTACCGTGCGCAATCAAGGCAATTCCATCCCCATCTTAATCCTCACCGCCCACGAAGCCATAGAAGAGCGGGTAAAAGGATTAGACATGGGTGCCGACGACTATATGGTTAAACCCTTCGATTTAGACGAATTATCTGCGCGTATACGCGCCATGCGCCGTCGCGATTCTGGGCGTGCTAATCCGATTATCCTCTACAAAGGCATTCAATTGGATCCGGCTGCCCATGCAGTTGAGTTTGAAGATCAATCCTTTAGTCTGCCGCGCCGCGAGTTTGCATTATTGCAAAAATTATTGGAAAATCCTGGCAAGGCTTTGTCGCGCGAACAATTAACACAAAGCATTTACAGCTGGGATGAAGATGTAGACTCTAATGCCCTAGAAGTGCATATACACAATCTACGCAAGAAGTTCGGTAACGACATGATCCGCACTATACGCGGTGTTGGTTATATGGTTGAAAAAGATGAATCATGACCTATTCGATCAGAAAATTTTTAGTCCTTAATCTCTTAATTTGGATTACATTGGCCACCACTCTAACTGTAATCGGTAATTACATCTTAGATCAAAGAGACATTGAGCGGCACCTAGATTCACTTTTAGGGCAATCGGGGTTAGTCTTTCAAGCCTTGATCGACAGCGATTTTACAAAGCGCGATCTAATGAGAGTTCAAGAACAATTGGATGAAATTCCAACCATAGTGCATCAAATGTATCGCTCCGGCAGAAACCAAAACATAAGCTTAGAAGACAAGTTTCAATTTCAAGTGTGGGATCCACAAGGAAATTTATTGGTACACTCAGTCAATGCGCCATTAATGTCCCTATCCGACGGCCAAGATGGCTTTTCTAATATTAAAATACAAGGACGTACTTGGCGTTCGCTTACCATCACCGATGCCGACAGCCATTTAAGGATCATTGTTGCTGAACGTTTTGATTCGCGGGTAAAACTAGCACATAACATTGCTAGAGACGATATTTTCATCATGTTGCTGATTTATCCTTTTTTAGGCTTCGTGATTTGGATCACCATCGGAAAAGGTTTATCGCCCTTAAAAAAAATTGCCTATGAAGTTTCCAATCGCGATCGCTCTAATTTATCCATAGTAGAGCCTAGCGCCGTGCCGATTGAAATCAGCGCCTTGGTCGATGAGCTGAATAAGCTCTTAGCCCGTTTACAAAGTGCTTTTGAACGAGAAAAACGTTTTGCTGCCGATGCCGCACATGAATTACGCACGCCGCTAGCCGCTTTGAAATCACAAGCACAGCTGGCATTGAAATTAAAAGATCCACAAGAGCGTAAGGCTGCATTGGATAAGTTGATCAGCATTGCCGATCGCAGTACCCATATCGTGCAACAATTATTAACTTTAAGTCGTATTGTGCCTGAAGAAGCCCATACATTAACCGATATAAGCACCTTTGATATGCGTCGATTAACCGTCGATGAAATAACCGATGTGGTCCCTAAAGCCATAGAAAAAAAGATTGAAATAGAATTGATCTCACCAGAGCACGCTTTAGCACTGCAAGGACAAATGACCAGCATCTCTATATTAATTCGCAATTTATTAGACAATGCCATTCGTTATAGTCCGCCAAATTCACACATATGGGTGCGTTTAGAAGAAAAGAAACAAGGTATAGTGTTGCAAGTTGCAGACAACGGTCCAGGCGTACCGCCAGCGTACCGTAAACGCATATTCGAGCGATTTTACCGGGTATTAGGCAATAAAGCGCATGGCACTGGTTTGGGTTTGGCTATCGTACAACAAATTGCTGATTTGCACCAAGCAACCATTACTCTGGAAAGTACTCATCCCGAGACAGACACGGGTTTTTGTATTACCCTTGAGTTTCCTAAGATGCGGTTTAATAAGAAGAATTAATCTATGATCTGTTTCTAGGGCAGGCCCCCGTGCCTGCTCTAGATAGTGCAACAGAGATTGCCTCTACGATAACGTATTGATTAAATAAGAATCTTTTCTCCTTGTAACGGTCAGCGATATTGACTATACTATAAATGAGCGTTTTGAGTGGCACGACATTTCTGAGCCGATACTGAAATATATTGGAACCAGGGTCAGTGGTCGCGGTGTGCAAGCTTGCCTTGTAGCAAGAAGCCTAAAGCGGTCCTATCCAACTCCACCTAGTGGAATGTGTGGTTCAGAATTACTGCCAACGAAATGCTCTTAAAAAAAGCGCGATATTCGCGCTTTTTTTATGTCCAGTCATTTTGTTTACCCTCTACAACACGACCTTTTTGAGCCCTGCCTAAAAATGGTTAATAGATCATAGGCTTACATCTGCATTCATACCCTGGACAGCAGCAGCCTGCCTATTGACAGGCATGCTCAAATACTGTACAATTCTACCTGCGATACTCACTCATTAAATAGCGTAAAGGTAAACTGTTATGTCATCTAACTCATCCAATATAGAGCTGCAAAATGCTCCAGAATACACGAATGTTCTTATATTACAATACGGTATGAATAAGCCCATAGTTGAGAGTCATAATGCTTCTATACCGCGGTATGAACGCTACGGTAGGAAGGTAACCATAATAGACATATCGCAGCTTAATTCATGGCCAGAGGGTATCTTCATAACTGAGAAGACTAAAGTTATCATTTCTGGGCATGGTAATAAAAACTTAAAATACATCGCATCAGCGAATCGTCAAAAAATGTTGGCTACCGCCCTTGCAGAACTTATCGCTCAGCATACGGAAAAAGACGCAAAAAATCTACACCTGAGTCTTCAGGTATGCTATGGCGGAGTAGGTTCATCGAGGTATGCTCATGATGGAAGTTTTGCGGCAGAATTATTCAATGCCCTAAAAAAGCACGAGAAAAGTGCCGTTATATCCGCTAGATTAGGTAGCTCCGCTGGTCACAATCTAGTTTCTAGCTCAGAAGGAACTTTTAAAGCCAAAGCCCCCGGCTCAAAGGTAATATTAACGCCAGATGCTACAGAAGGATTCGCTGTTCATTATCCCTATGGTAAAAACGAGAATTCGCCTAGTAGCCCTCGTCTTGTAAAGGAGAATAAGGATAAAAATCGTAGCCAGCTTCATCTTGCAGCAATTAATAATGATGCTGCTAAATTAACTGAATTACTGAATAGCAACAACGAAATAAACCAGCTAGATGCAGACGAAAGAACCCCACTTCATCTGGCTGCATTATATGGTAATAAAGAAGCCGCGGAATTTTTATTAAAAAACAAGGCAAGCCCAAATGCTTGCGATTTAATGGGAGTAACCCCGCTATATTTGGCCGCACAAAGTGGCCATAGCAACACTGTGACCTTGTTGTTAGAAAAGGGCGCTGACTTTAAAGACATATTCGTAGATGAAGACCCACTGATATGTTGGGCAGCGCAAAATGGCCATAATGACATTCTGACGTTGTTGTTAGAAAAGGGCGCTGACTTTAAAGACATATCCGTAGACAGAGAGCCGCTGCTAAATTGGGCAGCGCGAAAGGGCCATAATGACATTCTGACGTTGTTGTTAAACAAGGGCGCTGACATAAACAAAGATTCATACGGGTTGACTCCGCTACATTTGGCAGCGCTATATGGCCATAAAGATACTGTGATGTTGTTGTTAGAAAAAGGCTCTAACGTAAACGCGAAAGATTCAAACGGGTTGACTCCGCTACATTTTGCAGCGCAAAATGGCCATAAAGACACTGTGACGTTGTTGTTAGAAAAGGGCGCTGACTTTAAAGACATATCCGTAAATGGAAACCCACTGATATGTTGGGCAACGCAAAATGGCTATGAAGGCATTGTGACGTTGTTGTTAAACAAGGGCGCTGACGTAAACGCGAAAGATTCAAACAAGTGTGCTCCGCTACATTGGGCAGCGCAAAGTGGCCGTAGTGACATTGTGACGTTGTTGTTAGAAAAGGGCGCTGACATAAACACGAAAGATTTAAACGAGCAGACTCCGCTACATTGGGCAGCGCAAAGTGGCCATCGTGACATTGTGACGTTTTTGTTAGAAAAGGGCGCTGACATAAACGCGAAAGATTCATACGGGTGGACTCCGCTACATTGGGCAGCGCAAAATGGCCATACAGACATTGTGACGTTGTTGTTAGAAAAGGGCGCTGACTTTAAAGACATATCCATAAATGGAACCCCACTGATATGTTGGGCAACGCAAAGTGGCCATCGTGACATTGTGACGTTGTTGTTAAACAAGGGTGCTGACGTAAACGCGAAAGATTCAAACGAGTGTGCTCCGCTACATTGGGCAGCGCAAAGTGGCCGTAGTGACATTGTGACGTTGTTGTTAGAAAAGGGCGCTGACATAAACGCGAAAGATTTAAACGAGCAGACTCCGCTACATTGGGCAGCGCAAAGTGGCTATCATGACATTGTGACGTTGTTGTTAGAAAAGGGCGCTGACATAAACGCGAAAGATTCATACGGGTGGACTCCGCTACATTGGGCAGCGCAAAATGGCCATACAGACATTGTGACGTTGTTGGAAAAGGCCTATCTTGCTAAAATTAAGTTCCTTATTCAATCGAATTTTAGCCGTGAAGGATACAGTCCAGGTTTTTATGGTGGTAGTAAAATGCCGGCCGATGTTCAGTCGCTTCTCGCGGCTGGAACTCTTGAAGAAATGAGATCATCTGCTCAAGAAAGTAAGGATAAAGTCTCCCCTTTTAAGAATTCAAGAACACAACAGCTGTATGAGCTAATTGCGGATGCTGGCAATGACTATGATGCTATTCTAACCAAAATAGAGGAAATAGTAAAAGATGATCCGCCCGCTAATGAAAATGATTCACGCCCTTGCAACCGGTAGTATCCCCTTAGTGCCAACGAAATGCTCTCTAAGGGCAGGCACAGGGGCCTGCCCCTACGATAGTTTTAATGCGCAGCCAACAAATCTTTCCACAGATCATTCAATTGATTCACAAACAGGGCTGGATCCACCAAAGGCGCGCCATCAGCCAAGATAGCTTGTGATAATAAAATCTGGCTCCATTGTTTAAACTGCTCCGTACCCTTGTCTAGGTCCAAGCGCTTGACTATAGGGTGATTCGGATTCAATTCTAAAATAGGCTTACTCTCTGGCATCGCTTGTCCGGCTGCTTTTAATAAGCGCTGCACATGACCACCCAAATCGTTGTCGTCGGCAACCACGCAGGCTGGGGAATCGGTTAAGCGATGACTAATGCGCACTTCTTTCACCGCATCGCCTAAAGCTTCTTTAACGGCTTCGGCCAATGGTTTTAATTCAGCGACAATTTGTTCGTGCGCTTTTTTCTCTTCTTCATTGGCGAAGGTATCTAAATCTAACATGCCTTTAGCAATAGACTGCAAGGATTTACCCTCAAATTCAGATAAATGTACCACCAGCCATTCATCGACCCTATCCGACAGCAGCAATACCTCTATATCTTTTTGCTTGAAAATTTCCAATTGCGGGCTATGGCGCGCGGCAGCGGCTGAATCGGCCGTCACATAATAGATCTTATCTTGTTTATCTTTCATTCGTGCAATGTAATCGGCCAAAGAAACATCCGCTTTGCCTGCACTGTGCGTCGTTTCAAACCGTAATAACGCCGCGATTTTATCTTTATTCGCAAAATCCTCGGCAATCCCTTCTTTTAACGCGGGTCCAAAAGCTTTCCAAAATTCAGCGTATTTATCCGCTTCTTCTTTAGACATTTTTTCCAGTGTATCTAAAATGCGGCGCGTCGTCGCGGAGCGCAATGATTCTATCACAGCATTATTTTGCAACAATTCACGCGATACGTTTAAGGGTAAATCGTTAGAATCGATTACGCCTTTGACAAAACGTAGATACATCGGCAGCAATTGCTCGGCATCGTCCATAATAAAGACCCGTTTGACGTACAATTTTAACCCTTTGGAAGTTTCGCGCTGATACAAATCGAAAGGCGGATTTTTAGGAATATACAATAAACTGCTGTATTCCAGTTTGCCTTCCACCTTGTTATGCGCCCAGGCTAAGGGATCTGAGAAATCGTGTGAAATGTGTTTATAGAATTCGATGTATTCTTGATCGGTGATCTTACTCTTCGGCAAAGTCCACAGGGCTTGAGCGCGATTCACCGTTTCAAATACGACCGCATCGCTGACATTTTCATCTTTTTCTTCATCCGCTTGTGGCATCTCTTCTTTTTGCATCCAAATAGGAAAAGAAATGTGATCGGAATATTTATGGATTAAGCTCTTAATGCGCCAGCTATCTAGAAATTCCGCGGCATCTTCTTTTAAGTGCAAAATCACTTCCGTGCCGCGCGTCGCTTTGGTGATCGTTTCTACGCTAAAATCGCTTTCACCCGTAGATTGCCATTCCACTCCCGCTTCTGCGGCAAGGCCGGCCTTACGGCTGCGTACGGTTACGGTATCCGCGACAATAAAGGAGGAATAAAAGCCTACCCCAAATTGGCCAATCAATAAGCTTTCTTTACTTTGCTGTGCCGATAACACCTTGAGAAATTCTTTGGTTCCGGATTTAGCGATGGTACCCAAATGGGCAATGATTTCGTCTCTGTCCATGCCTATGCCATTATCGCGTAGGATCAAGGTTTTAGCGTCTTTATCGATTTCAATATGTATACCGAGTTCGGTATCGTTTTCCAAATAGCTGGGCTCACTGACGGCTAAAAAGCGCAGCTTATCCAGTGCATCTGAGGCATTGGAAATTAATTCCCTCAGGAATATCTCACGGTTAGAGTACAGTGAATGGGTGACTAAATGTAATACCTGCCCTACTTCTGCCTGAAAGCCACAGGTTTGTTTTTGTGCTGCTGCCGCTGCTGTCATAATGAAAAGCCCTCATAATGTTGTTTGTAGTCTTAGACATGGGGGCG
>VFJT01000144.1 GCA_009885935.1 Gammaproteobacteria bacterium | reverse complement strand
TCCAGGAATGCACCACCATCGAACAGCTTGAGACATTGCTGCCTTTCAACATCGATCCAGCCTTGATTAAGTAGCTCCTGTCAACCAGGGGGATTATTTACCGCTTACGATTATTTGCTTATTTTCTTAAAAAAAAGCCCTTTTTTTGAAAAATATGACTATTTTGTGACCTTTCACTCCGATTTTGGAAGAAAGCGCTGTATAATTTTTGTCCATAAAATAGAGTGGCTGAACGTCAAATTAAGACCTCTATACCACCTGACCCGCCGCCCAGCCCGAAGACCACGCCCATTGGAAGTTATAGCCCCCTAACCAGCCCGTCACATCCAACACCTCGCCTATAAAATACAAGCCTTTGAACTCTGTGGCTTCCATCGTTTTAGAGGAAATGGCTGCGCAATCAACACCGCCTAAAGTGACTTCTGCGGTACGGTACCCTTCAGTGCCATTGGGTTTGATCACATTCGCGTTAATCAGTGTGGCTATTTGTTCAAACTCACGATACGAAATAGAAGCCAATGTTTTAATGGCCAAATCAGGCTCCAGAAATAACTCAGTCACGCGTTTAGGAAGATATTCTGCTAACAGCGTATTCAATTGCTTTTGTGGATGAAGTTTTTGCGCTTGTTTCAAATAATCTAGAAGATTGATTTGCGGCAATAAATTGATGATTATTGCTTCCCCAGGCTGCCAATACGATGAAATTTGTAAGATAGCCGGCCCACTTAAGCCCCGGTGCGTAAATAAGCTATTTTCGCGAAATTCTATTGTATCGTTGCGAACGATGCTGTCTAGCGCAATTCCAGAGAGCGGCGATATTCTATCTTTATCGGCGGGATGTAAGGTTAAAGGTACTAAAGCCGCGCGCGTAGGCCATACCTTAATGCCAAACTGCTCTGCTATTTTATAGCCGAATGGACTCGCGCCCATAGTGGGTATAGATAGACCCCCGCTGGCAACCACCAAAGATTGACAATGGAAATCACCGCCGGATGTTTTCAACTTGAAATGGTGCGGGCTTTCTTTGGTTATGGTTTCAATACGGGTATTTAAGCGTATTTCGGCTGAAGCCAGTTCGCATTCGGCTAGCAATAGATCGACTATGTCTTTGGATTTATGATCACAAAATAATTGACCTAAAGTCTTTTCATGGAAGGGAATATGGTATTTTTTAACAAGCTCAATAAAATCCCATTGGGTATAACGACTTAAAGCGGATTTACAAAAATGCGGGTTATTTGAAATGAAATTATCCGGTGTTACGTTGTAATTGGTAAAATTACAACGCCCACCGCCCGACATTAAAATCTTTTTGCCGACTTTGTTGGCGTGATCTAACACCAATACGGTGCGTAGACGTTTCGCCGCTTCTATGGCACACATTAAACCCGCAGCGCCAGCACCAATGATAATAACGTCAAATTTTTCCATGGGGCAATTGTATCATAAGATGATTGACTTCAAATTTTGGACAAAAAAAAGCCCCGGTGAAACACTGGGGCTTGGCATCAAAAGTTATGCCGTTAGGATCTCCCCAACAATATGGACTTAGGGAGATTAGCGAAGGTAAACAACGAGTCTTATTAAGACTCAAAAACAGTTCTACGGGCATCTTTCCTTGTGTGCCGTCATCCTTGACGGCTCTGAGTCCTTTGAGGCACTCCCTTGCATGTCGCCCTGCCCTGAACGATAAGTACATTGTACCAGAGCCATTTGAAAAAACAATGGCGGTTTTTAACACAACACCCCGGGCAATTCAAACCAGCATGCGCTTAATAAGCAATAATATATCATTAATATCAATTAGATACAAGTAAAAGACCGGTTGGTTTTATCAAAAAAGGGGCTTTCTTTCAGGTTTTCTTTGAGAATTTTCGCACAAGCTCATAGCCCTAGAAAAGGCTTCTTTCTTGCTTAATTGCTTTTGTGGATCAGAGTGAGGCTTTAAAAATGAACGTGTGCCAAAAAAAAGGCAGTAAAACTGGGGAGGTTTACTGCCTTGGAAATGAGTTTATGCTTTAGGCGGCAGGAGCAGCTCCTCCTGGCATTCTTGGTACGATTGGGGCTATTGATGATATCAGGGGTGTTACCCCTTCAACACCATCTACCTTTGTACGTTTTTGCGCAAATAAGGTATTACTCAATATATCGCTTATTTTTGTCTCCGACAGCCTCCGTTTCTTTAACTGCGAGGATGGGCTTTGATTCTGTTGGGCATTATCTGAATTTGTAATCTCTGGTGATGTTGGCTGCTTTAATTTTTTGCCGAAATCATTTACGAATGACTTTATATTCTCTATAAAATTAACCAGTTTTGTGATGCGATTATCTGAAAGAAACTTTTTGTTTTCTTTATAATGGCAATGAAACTGTTCTAATCGTTTCTCTAGGCAATCCGTACTATCCTCTTTGGGAATAGTGGAAACGGAACCATCGGCACTAAGCTTATCTGGGCTACGTTGATAGGTATCACTTCCTTCTAAAATCGCAATCCCTTCTGAAGCCGCTGCAAAATGATCGGCGCTCTTTGGCTTTTGTGTAATCTTTTGCATAGCTGTAATTGATTCATTTATCAATCTACCAATATGTTCATTTTTTAAACTTTCTACTTTATCTACTGCATCTAACCTTTCTAGAACAGTCATTTTAGCCGGGTTACATCCTATTACATCTGCAACTTTCACTGTTCTATATTCATTATCAACTATCTTTTTAAAACTCTTTTCACCTTCTAAGATAGCAAGCTCTAATGCCTTTTCATTGCGCACTTTGAAATTCTGCCCTGAACCTGGGGCGTCCATTTCCTCTAGAATTTTTTTATTTTCAACTATTAAAGCGGCCAATAAAGAACCTAGTTCTAGCATCGCTTTTTTGTAGTCCTTGAGATCTGATATTATTTCTAGCGCTTCTCTTTTTTCGGCCACAAGATTTTTAAACCCGCGATCAATATCTTGAAATTCAGTTGCTACTCGTTCTTTCTCGCGAATAGGTTTTCTTTCTATGCTCGGCTGTGCCGCTGCTGGCCCATGGCTTTCAGTTTGATCTTGAATCAAACTTTGAGTTTCATCCACCGCATCTGGTGCAAAAACAAGAAATTGGGTGAAAACCATACTAAACTGATATTCCATTACATTATAATAAGAGGAATGGCCTCCTTCGATCTTATCCTTTTCTGTAAGGAAACTTGCAAATTTAGCAAGCAACGCGGATTGTTGCAGATGAAAATCACTATCAGAGTTAACCACTTCATAACTAGCATCAGAAAATTTGTCCCGCCCCTGCTTGCTGCTACAAGTAGAATTGATATATTCAACTACAGCGTCTACTTTAGAATATTTAACTTTTAAATCTCTTTTAAGAGTTGAGTTACCCTCATATACTTGCTTTACTATCTTAGGATAATCATCTGCCCCTATCCCAGCTGGATTTCCATTAAATTTTCCCGACATGCCCAAAAGCTTTTCTGCCGTTTCAGCTCCATATTTTTGGCTAAATTCAGCATATTCTGGGGTTGCTTTTGCTTGCTGTTTCCACTCAGCTAATTTTCTTTTAACTTCCGTTGAAACATCTTTTCCCTCTTGATGTTGATCTGCAGTAGTCAGCCCAACTTCAGTAAACAACGCATCTAGTTTTTTTTCTAGATCTTTGCCATCTCTAGCAAGGTGATAAGTCACCTCTTGGAAGTACAGCAACATATCTTCACAGGAATCATTCAATAAATCATATAATTCTTTACTACCGTTACTCATTTTCATTTCTCCTTTAAAATCCTACCATTGTTTCCTTAGAGCTTGTCCCTAAGTGCCATTCATTCTTAACCAAACGCTATTTTTATTGTTTCGTTATAAGCCGTTGATTAACTTAGACTATAGCAGGTGTATATTAAGGAATTCTTAACTACTGCTGTTTAACGAAAATAAATCGGGGGTATATACATAAATTCGCTCAGATTCATTCATATTTGTTCACTTTTAGTGACAACAAGGCCAACGCCGCTAAAATGAGCAGCGTGGCGTAAATATCGCGTTGACTTAACGTTTCGTCATAAATCCAAAAACCCCAAAATAATCCGGTTAAGGCCACAATGCCACCGACCAGGCTGTAATACACTGCCCCGGCACGCCTAATTAAAATGAAAAATAAAATATAACCGACGGAAGATAGCACAATTTCTAAGAGTACTACCAGCTCTGGGGCGTTTAACCGTGTTAAGGGATAAAAGCTATGGCTGTATAGCATCAACGGCAGCAAAAACACCGTAGATAAACTCAACATACCTGCGGTTAAGCTGATGGCGGAGGTTTCTGCAGGCCGCTTTTTATGAATGTACAATGCCGCCAGCGAAAAAGATACGGGTGATATCAAGGCTAAGCAGGCCCAAGCATTCGCTGTGCTAAAGGTGGCAAGGCCCAGGGTAGCCGGTAAAACGATGCATAAAATACCGCTAAAGCCGACGATCACGCCAAGAAAACGCAACCCCGAAAAACGCTCCAACTGCCATAATAGGGCCAATGGATAGGTTAAAATAGGAACCGTATTGACGATGATGGCGAGCAATCCCGCCGGTAAATGCGCTGCCACGATGTACATATTGGTATTGGGCAAGGCGATCCCTAAAAGACCCGTCACGGCATAATACCGTAGGTGCTCTTTATCCCAGACAAAGCGATCTCTACTGAAGAGCACAAATAAAATGACCAATAATGCCGGCCCCAAGGATTGCCAAAACGCATAACCCACGGGCGACACACCATGCGTAACGGCAAATTTGGCCAAAGTATAGCCAGAACCCCAGATAAAACCCAAGGCTATCAATAAAATGAGTGGAATGGCGCGGGTTTTTAATGGGTACATCGCTGTCTAGTGTCTTTAATCAAAGCGCCATTGTAGCGTATTAACGGGCAATATTGACAGTTCACCCCAATATTTCGTACACTCTCTCCCTCGGGCCCATAGCTCAGTTGGTTAGAGCAGAGGACTCATAATCCTTTGGTCCTAGGTTCAAGTCCTAGTGGGCCCACCAT
>VFJT01000200.1 GCA_009885935.1 Gammaproteobacteria bacterium | reverse complement strand
CCAGGAATGCACCACCATCGAACAGCTTGAGACATTGCTGCCTTTCAACATCGATCCAGCCTTGATTAAGTAGCTCCTGTCAACCAGGGGGATTATTTACCGCTTACGTGCTAGCTGAACAGCGCTTGTTAGAGCTAGATGAGAAATGGGGTAGCAAATATCCCATGGTATTACGGTCTTGGCAGGCTAAATTGGCTTTGATTGGGCTGACACAGTTCCGTGAACACTACCTCTAAAAACGAGAATGCTTTTTTATAGATCCCATTGCTAGAAGATTCTTTTGGCCCCGCTACATTTAATATCTCAATGTTATGCTTAGTTAACCACTCTATAACTTGACTTTTTTTATACTCACCAACTTTATCATAAATATCTATTATAAGAACTGGTTTATCTATGGAAGCAGCTATCTTTACTGTCGATGATGTCCCGCTCCCTTCTTTAAGAGGTAGCATATCCACAAGAATTAAAGTTCCATCTGATTTTTCAACATTAATTTTTGTTCTTTCAGCATAGCCGTCTGATATGGTTTCTATTAAATTATATTTATACGGAATTGTCTCGTTTTTTTCCGCGATTCTTCCTCTTGGACACCAACCACCATGTTCTATTTGACTTTTTATAGCAAAGTCTAGAGCGGCTCTATCTACTCCAGACTGACCACCTGAAATAATTTTTTTAACTACCGTATTATTCATTAAACACCTCTAATATATTTAAATCTATTTAAAAAAATAAATAGGAAATAACCAGAATTTGAGACTATTAACATGTATATATAGTCGCATTTAAAAATATTTCCTCTCATTGTTATTTTTGATACAAACTCAAAAACAACAAAAAAAATTGAAATAGTCAAACAATTTCTAATAAAAAAATAGATAGATCGCCTGCTCGCGAACAGCATAGAAAATGCATTATCGGAAAAAACGGTGCTTAAAAAGAATAAAGACGCTAGGCTAATAATGTAACAAAAACTGTTCTCTTGTATAGAATTAAAAAATTTGTTAAATTGATTTGCCCTGATATCACCTTCTGGAACCGGCATATTCACGATAAAATAATAATACATAAAACATATTGCAACCATGCAAAGAGGAACCATAAAAAATGCATTTGCATCATTTGTGCTTTCTGTTTTTATTATGTTAGTCATTGTCATAAATATTGCTGGTAAAAAAATAGTATATCCATGTATAGGCAAGGTGAATTGAAAAATATGGAGATAAAAGATATTGTTTGATAAAAACACTGATAAAAATATGAATGCTATAAAAATACTATTGTTAATAAGAAAATAACTTTTAAAATCATATAAATCTTTTACGAAAGTCATACTATGATAGCTATCATACCCAGCAGATACCCCTAGAGAAAGGGCATCTTGATACTTAATGGCATTAAGTATTTTATTATTTGTAGTTAGCTCGCTGGATTTAATGGCAACTGACTTTCCAGACATTTTTAGCCTAAATGTTACCATCTCTTCGTTATTATTAAAATCTCTGCTTATTACTTCTAATAGCGGTTCCATCTTCGTCATTATAAAATCGTCACTTATATTAAATATATTGCTATCCTGCTGCATTGTTGTTGGCGATGACATTAAAATGCCAACAATAAATATGTCAACCGGGTGCATGCACGAAAGCATTTTTTTATTTCCCAAAAGGTGGTTGATTGGCATTTTGTACGTTGTTCGTTTGTGCCTCACTCGAATAACAACAATTGTCTTTTTTTGCGCACGGTCATAATAGTACGAATCAAGCTTTACATTGTATTCATGAAAATATGTTCTGATCATATAATATCCATTCAAATATATCTCTTGCATATCTAGGTTTCACAAGAATTTAGATCATTCCGTTAAGCCATATACGCCCGAGAGTTGGCGTTCTCGACATTATACTCTTGAGATAGAACCTAATACAGTGCAAATCCCGGCTCAGACCCATTTCATGTTGGAGAAAACTACTGGATGACATTGCTGACGCTATGAGCGATAATCAGGTTACTGACTTCTTACAAGAGCGGCGCGGATTATTATTTAAAAAATACATGAGTACTATAAGGCTAGTGCATAATTTACACACCCTTCGGACTCATTTTACCCTTGGAATATGCTGTGCAAAATGTGTTATATTTTAAAAAAAATATTTTTAGTGAGCCTAGGTGATGCTAGAAATTAAAAGAAGCCGTTATTTTCACTATCTATGCTTGTTTCATATTAGTAGCGTTATCATAGGAATGACAATAACCTCAAGAATCATTGATATAAAATATAGTGCTTACGATCATTTCTACATAACAGGTGGGGTTTTCTTTATACCATTCGTTTTTTTCATCCAAGATATAGCAACAGAGGTATATGGGTATACGCAAGCAAAAAAAATGCTTTTATCTACCATAATATCTTTTATATTTTATATAGTTTCTATGCAGACAATCTCAACTTATTTTTGCGCTAATAGTGATTCTTTCTCTATTGTGGCTGAAGCGTTGCCTCGGCACACGGTATCATTTGTATTCTCATTATTGTTAGGGGGAACAGCAAATAATTATATTTTATATAAATTAAAAATGGCCTTTAATAGTAGGTTTCTATCTATTCGCTTTATATCTTCTACCTTTTTAGGTGAAGCGATTTTTCAAGTTACTGCTGTTCTAATTTCTTGGTACGGAACTTATTCCATTAAAACTATTATTCCTTTAGCTCTTGCATCGTATATTTATAAAATCCTGTTTGAGGTAGCAGCAACTCCGGTAAACATTTACGCTTGTAGGTACTTAAAGTCCATTGAGCAACTAAAAACATAAAAAAGAATCAATAATATGGCGCCTGTTTCATTTTCTGTAATTCAGCCTAATTTTAGAAAGAGAGCCAATAAAAACTTCTTCTAATCAGGAAACTGATTATAGCCATGAGAAAAGTGTATTTTCCAAAAGAAAAAGAATACATTAGACCGGCATTTTCGGTTTTATTTTTTTGTGCCCCACGCCTGGCGCACAAAAACAAAGGACGGTTTTACCGTCCTTTGCCCTGCCCTCACATCCTTGAACGACGGACTTTGCGCTTATCCTTAAAGCCATCAACCTTCCCTGAACGATACACCGCCTTGTCTATCGTTTATCTTCCCTGAGTGCTGCCATCCGTGCATGCTGTTAATCTTCCATTGTAGTAGCCCCCTGAAAAACCGGTCCACTTTTTGAAAGACTTAAAATATTGAGCGACAATTATCTTTGCCGGTCAACGACAATTAAGATTGCCGGTTAGGAGGCATTGCCGTATCCTGCTCTGTACTATTAAAAAACAGAAGGAAAGAGGT
>VFJT01000167.1 GCA_009885935.1 Gammaproteobacteria bacterium | reverse complement strand
TTAATAATGCAAATGATATGGAGAATAGGTAATGAGTATTGACATCACAAGCCAGATAGAGAATTTTAAAAACGCAAAAAATACGTGGGTTAACACTATAACGACACAACCCGATCCTAATAATCTTTTTGAATTAAATATTGGAATAAATGATATCTCTTTTGTTTTTGATGAAGCCATTAGGTTATTAAATATTGTTAATGAGAAGGGCATCCATCGCTAAAACAAATTCTGATTCTGTTGCGGCGTTAGCAGCCAATTTAAAAGATGCTGTAGAAGAAAAAGACAAGTTATTTGAAGAGTTTGAAGGGCGTCGTGATGAGATAGCTAAACTTCTTGTAAGCGCAAATCAAGTTGGTTTAGCTGGATCATTTCAAAAAACGCGTAAAAAACGATTCTATGCGTTAATGTTATGGGGTTTCGTATTCTCTATTGGGCTTGTTTCGCTTTATAAGTTAGGACGTACAATATTCCCTCTTTTGAACACAAATGTTGATCTCATAACTATTGGTGGCCATTTGCTTTTAGCCGCTCCCGCCATTTGGCTCACGTGGTTTGCTGCCAGACAATATGGACACAGCTTAAGAATCTATGAGGACTATGCTTTTAAGGAATCCACTGCTATGGCCTTTGTTGGTTACCGTAATGAAATGGGTCAAGATCCGGATATGTTGAAATTACTGCAAAAATCTGCCATTCAAAATTTTGCGGCAAATCCAACCCAATTAATTTTGAAAAATGCAGATCCAGCATCACCAGCACATGCTTTGTTTGAAAAAAGTGCTGACGAAATTATCAGGTTTGTTAAGAAAAACATTAAATGAGGAGGTAGATTATGTCTGCAGAAACATCTCAATTAGGATTCTTCAGAGCAAATGTGGGCAAGGGCGAAATACAGCAAATCCTTGAAGGCCTAAAAGTAAAATATCAACCTCAAAAAGAAGCATTGGCATTGGAACTTGAGGAAAATACCAAGATTAAGGCAGAAAGCCTCAAAGCGGGAATTGAAAATATAGGAGAACTGGGTTCTATTACGAATATTTATGTACGAGCAAGAGAGTTGGGTGTTATTGAGACTGAGGAAGATGTCAAGATAAAAGCAGAACAGAGACAGGAATTTTGGGCGGCTATTCACGCCTGCCATCAGATAAATAAGAGCGCACAAGAAAATATAGCTAACATAGAAAGAGACTTAAAAACGGCAGAAAATTTTATCAAAAAATTGGAAAGCCTGGGGCAGACGCTGGGGCAGAAAACAGCGGCTGAATTAAAGGCTATAAAAGAGGTTATGCAAAATATCCAAGATATAGAGTTTTTGCAAACCACGATGGAAGATGAAGTAGATACAGCATCACTAGAAAAAATACTGGAAGACATGATGCAATTAAAGACTAAAATTGAAGCTTTACAAAATGTTTACACTGACTCAGACTTAATAGAGGTTATTAATGCCTTCAAAAAAATTTATGATGCTACATTAGAAAAATTAAATTTTACCATAGAAGAGTTAGATCAAAAGTTACGAGTAAGTTCTACTGATTATCGCCCAATGTCTCCACGCTGCTAGAACCTCAAGTATAACGTATAAAAGCCTATATAGACTTTTTCTTATACACCTTTTCTTCCCCTTCGGGTCTAGTGTTATACCGTTTATACTGCCACAAATACTGCTCCGGTTTAAGGCGCACGATGTTTTCTATGCGTTGATTTAATTGTTGCAGATCGGCTTCCACAGGCCCTTCCCCAAAGCCGAGCAAGGGTTCTAAATGAATATCGTATAGTCCCGCTTCATCGCGGTAAAAGGCGATGGTAAAGCTTTTGGCGCCCGTCTTAGCGGCTAAGACGTGGGTGACGACGCTGGTTGCTGCCGGGAAGTTGAAAAAATCAATAAATAGGCTGCGTTTACGGCCCAAGTCTAAATCGGGGGCGTACCACAGTATATTGGGCTTACGCAGATAACTTACAATGCGCTGTAAGTGACCGCGAGTGAATGCTGGGTAAACGTAAGTTTCGAATTTTTTTTGCATGAAGCGGGCGATCACTGGGTTGCGGGGTGAATTGTATTGGATGCCGCAGGACAAGCCAGCCTTCTTTAGTAACAAATAACCGGCAAAATAAACGCTGGTGAGATGTGGAAATAAGAGTAATACGCTATGGCCATTTTCGATGGTCTGCCGTAGCGCATCTAAACCTTGAATGGAGCGCAATCGGGTGAGCAACTGTTTTCTAAAGGGAGATAGTATGGCTATACCCTCTAGAGCAGAAATCCCCATGGCGATAAAACTGTCCCGCAATAACTGCGCTTTTTCTGCTTTGGATAGGCTGGCAAAGGCTATATCGATGTTGGTGGTCGCACTATTTCTAGAGCGTGTGTCTAGGCGCAATAATAGCAGGCCTAGTTGTTTTCCTAGCCACAATTGTTGTTTATAATTTAACCAGACCAATGGTGTTAGCAGGTAGGCTAGCAGTAGGTAACCGTAACCGGATATAAATTTGACCTTTTCTTTCACAATACAAGCCCTCTAATAGCAAATAATGGCGATTAATGGTACCATATCGGCCAACCTAACCGTAGGGGTTATCATGTCCATTGAAACACTAGATATACAGCAAATCGATTTTAGCCAAAGCAAAATCTTAGTCTATGGCGATGTAATGCTAGACCAATATTGGTTTGGGGATACCGAGCGTATTTCCCCCGAAGCGCCTATCCCCGTAGTCCATGTACAGCGCAAACACCAATGTGTAGGCGGCGCCGGTAACGTGGCTTTGGGTACGCAAGCCTTGGGCGCCACAGTGCGTTTATTTGGGCTGTGTGGCGATGATGAAGCGGGCGATGATCTGGAAAAATTATTAGAGCAGAATAATGTAATCGCGCATTTATGTCATTTAGCCGATAACCCCACCACCGTCAAATTGCGCATCATGAGTCACGACCAACAATTATTGCGTTTGGATTTCGAAAAGAAAACGCCGGTCGAAGATGAACTGATACAAGATTTAATATCGCATCTTAATACAGCACAAGTGTTGATCATTTCCGACTATGCCAAAGGAGTAGTAGGCGATGTGAGCGATTTAATTGCCACAGCGAAACAACACGGTGTAGCGGTATTTGTAGATCCTAAAAATATGGATTTTTCCGTGTATAGAGGCGCTACGCTCATTACGCCCAATCGCAAGGAATTTGAAGCGGTTGTAGGCGTTTGTCATAATAATGAGGAACGTATCACCAAAGCACACGCGCTGTTAGAACAGTTCTCCTTTGAGTCTATACTCATTACCTTGGGTAAAGAGGGCATGTTATTTGTGCCTGCGGTGGGGATGCCATTGCATTTGCCTGCACACAAACAAGAGGTTTTTGATGTCACCGGTGCGGGCGATACGGTGATTGCCACTTTGGCTTGCGCAGTTGCTTCCGGTTTTGAATGGAACACAGCCGTATTATTATCCAATGTCGCTGCGGGTTTAGCCGTCACCAAGCTTGGTACTACAACGATCAGCAGCGAAGACATTATACATGAATTGCGTTTAGAGCAGGGCGGTAGCGCGCGTATCATGAATAAAGACACTCTATCTGCTTTGGTGCGTAGCGAGCAGAAAAAAGGGAATAAAGTGGTGATGACCAATGGCTGTTTTGATATTCTGCATCCTGGACATGTGGCGTATTTACAAGAAGCCCGCGCCTTAGGAGATTGTCTGATCGTCGCTATTAATGACGACGAATCTGTGCGCGTGCAAAATAAAGGCGCGAATAGGCCTATTAATCCTTTGGCACACCGTATGGCGGTATTAGCGGGCTTACAAGCCGTAGATTGGGTGATTCCCTTTGGCGAAGAAACCCCGGAGAAATTGATCAGCGCTATTTTACCCGATATTTTAGTAAAGGGTAGCGATTGGCAAGATAAAATCATTGCGGGTGCTAAAGCGGTAGAGGCTAATGGCGGTATGGTGAAGTTTTTAACCTTCATTGATGGCTATTCGACTACGGCTATCATTGATAAAATTAGAGAGTAAAAAATGATTATTGTAACTGGGGCCGCGGGTTTCATCGGCAGCCGTTTGATCAAAGCTTTAAATATACTAGGCTTCAACGATATTTTAGCGGTGGATGATTTAAGCGATGGTAAAAAGTTTAAGAACTTAAGCCAAGCGTGTATACGCGATTATGAAGATAAAGATGACTTCTTACAAAAGCTAAACGATAACAGCTATTCTAAAAAAATAGAGGTTATTTTTCACCAAGGGGCTTGTTCTGTGACGACAGAATGGGATGGCCGCTACATGATGAAAAACAATTACGATTATTCTAAACAACTATTAAGCTACGCCTTAGAGCACAAAATCCCCTTTATTTATGCCTCTAGCGCCGCGGTATATGGTAATGGCCAAGTTTTCGAAGAAAAAATAGCTTATGAAAACCCCATCAATGTGTATGGTTATTCCAAATACCAGTTTGACCAATGGGTGCGCCGTTTATTACCTGAGGCAAAAAGCCAGATCGCGGGTTGCAGATATTTCAATGTCTATGGTCCCGGAGAGTCTCACAAAGGCAGCATGGCCAGTGTGGCCTTTCATTGGCAACAGCAATTACTACAAGGCGATACCCTGAAGTTATTCGCAGGCACCGATGGCTATGCCGATGGTGAGCAACGGCGCGACTTTGTGTCTATAGACGATGTGGTCGCTGTGAATATATGGTTATGGCAAAATCCAACGGCACGCGGCATTTTTAATATAGGCACTGGGCGCGCGCAAACCTTTAATGACGTGGCTCGCGCCGTTATTCACGAAGCCGGCCGTGGTAAAATTGAATATGTTCCTTTTCCAGCGCATTTAGTGGGGCATTATCAAAGTTTCACCGAAGCCAATTTATCGTTGTTGCGCGAGGCTGGCTACGATAAACCCTTCAAAACAGTAGAAGAAGGGGTGGCTGCTTATTGGAGAGAAACACATGCTTCATAAGTGCAAATGGCTGCTTCTGCCTCTTTTAACTATTGCATTGAGTGCTTGTGTAGAGCCGTATTACCGCGGCGTGCCAGACAGTCAGTGGCAACAATTGAGTGCTGAGCAAAAATCGTTGATCATCGATCAAGCCTATAACAACGATATAGGTCAAGCCCAAGCCTCTACCGGCGGAACCTTCACCGCGAACACGCCCATAGGCACATTCAATTCGCCGCGCGAAAATAGCCACGATACATTAATGCCGGCGTTACACCCTACGCAACAAGTGCTGACGCATACGAATCTGCCCGCAACCTTGGTGTGGCAATCAGGAGCCATGAATGCAGGCATGAATAACAATACTGCTTTTTATGGCGCGGATAGCCGCAGCTATAGTAAAGCGCAACAAGTGGTATTTATGACTTCTTTACAACAGGCTTTAAAAGAACAACAAGCATTTCGGGATGTGACGCTAGTAGCGTTAGCGCCTAGCAACGTGACGCAGCCTATTATCACTGTTTATTTTAAATCTACACGTGTTGCGGATAATACCGAAGGCAATCAAATTACCTTAACGACAGTATTGCGTATAGTAGCACCGCATCAACCTGACTTTACGCGTACTTATTTAGTCTCTAGTACGCCGAATACGTCTTTCGTTAAGCAAGAAGAAGCGGTTTCTACTGCCTTGTTAGATAAAATTTTACAAGGCATAGATGATTGGGCCGCTAGCAGTGAACATAAAAAATAAAGTGATAAAACAGTTTTTCGTAGGGGCGGCCCCCCGTGGCCGCCCTTGTTTAGGGCAGGCACGGGGGCCTGCCCCTACGATAGATTGAAAATAAAAGAGGGGATTTCAATGATACGTAAGTTGTTTACTTTGGGCCTAATAGTGCTTGTTGCAGTCATAACCGGTTGTGCTAATAATGCCAATATCGATACCAATGAAGCTTTTTGGCAGCATAAACCGAATACGGTAGTCATTGTGGCTACGCATACCAATAAACCGCAATATGCTGATGAAAATGCAGGCAGCCGCGGTTTAATTTTTGATACGGTGAGTTTTTTGTCTAGTCAAAAACTGCAAACGCACTTAAATCAAATGGATGTAGATTGGTATTATCAGGGTTTAGCTGAAAAGTTGCAGCAGGCTTTGGTTAAAGAAAATATCAAAGCCGTCATTGCCAGTGAACATCCTAATTTGAATTCAGACCTTCTCAACATTCTTCCTAAGGTGAATCGAGTACAATTAGCGGCGGAATACAATGCCGATCAAGTGTTGGTATTGGCTATGCCATTCTACGGCGCGCGTATACCGCAACAGCCTAATATGTTCGCAGGCGCTCCTCCCGTTGAAGGCGCTTGTGTGTTGTATGCTGAATTAAGCGATCCGCAGCATACAAACATTTATTGGCGTCATAGTAGTAGAGTAACCAAGCCGTTGCTGGTCAATGCCAATCAACCGCCAGATTATCCTAATTTGACGCAAACGATTATAGATAGCCAAAAAATGGCTGTAGAAGAATTGTTAGATAGTTTTCGTTCAGGGCGTTAAATAATTCAATAGGATAAACATAAGCGTAGATCTGTTGTAGGGGCGGCTCGCGAGCCGCCCTTGTTTTGGGCAGACACGGGGGTCTGCCCCTACGTTTTTTCTTGCATTTTCATTGGTGATAAATCCATGAAATTATTCCTGATTCTCTACCGAAAACACTTTCCCATCTTCCAAACGCAAGGCGGTGAGTTGTAGGCCCCAAACGCAACCGCTGTCTAATTGATAGTGGTTTTGATAGGGGATAGGTAATACACATTGCGCCCAATGGCCAAAGATAAGGCGTGTGTTCTGATCCAACAACGAGGGCAATTTGAACCAAGGCATCCATCCGTCAGGACAATTTTCTACAGGGCCTTTATAGTCTAATTCTAAATGGCCATTGCTGTTCATCACCCGCATGCGCGTGAAGGCGTTGGCTATAAAGCGTGCGCGGTCATAGCCGGTTAAAGCCTCATTCCATAAACTGGGCTCATTGCCGTATAAAACGCTTAAAAAAGGTTTGTAATCATCGCTGCGTAATAGCGTTTCTACTTCTAATGCTAAACGCTGCGCAGTCTTTAAATCCCACAACGGATAAAGGCCGGCGTGAGTCATGACGGCATTGAGAGAATCATCGTAATGTAATAAAGGCCGTTCCCGCAGCCAAGTGCATAACAAATCGGCTTTATCGTCTTCGAGAATATCGCTAAAAGTATCTGCTTTTTTTAAGGGGGCAACGCCTGCAGAAACGGCAATTAAATGCAAATCGTGATTGCCTAGAACAACGACGCAACGATCTTGAATATCATACAAATAGTTTAATACGGCTAAGGAACCTAGGCCACGATTGATCACATCGCCCACTAGCCATAAGTGATCGTGCTTAGGGTCGAACGAAATAGTTTTTAGTAAATAACGTAGCGTTTTATAACAGCCCTGCACATCGCCTATGGCATAAGTAGCCATTTACAGCGGCCCTAGATTAACCACGATAATATCGCACAACAGATCGTGTAACATGGTTTCTGTTAATGAACCGCCGAACAGTAAATGCAAAGAGTGGTGATGGTGGTTACCGGCAACGATTAAATCGATGTGGTGTTTTTCAACCAATTTAACAATCTCATCCTGTTTATCACCAGAAAGTACCCATACGGAAGGTTTTTCAAGATCTAACTCCTTGACCAGGGCTTTTATTTTTTTATGAGCTTCCTGTTCTATATTTTCTGCAACAGCCATATCAAGGGGAATCGCTGCAGTACCTATATCATAAAAAAGCGGTACGTATTGCACTATGTGGGCAATGCTCAATTTTGCATGGTGCAATTTGGCCAATGCGGCTGCTTTTTTGGCTACGACCGTACTGCCGGCGCTTAAATCCGTGGCGAGCAGAATGTGTTTATAAATGCTCATTGTTCTTACCCCATAATGGTTATACCTTATATTATAGCGTTTCTTCCTTTGTTTAGCAGCCGCTGTAATGATAGAATGGTTAAAAATACCAAGTTAAAACAGGCAGGGTGTGTGTGCGCACAATTTATACTTTAATTGCTTATTTAATTATGCCGCTAGTACTGGCACGCTTGTACTGGAAGGCGTATAGGCGTAAGCAAAAGGTCACGCGTTTAAAAGAGCGTTTTGGCTATTGTAATACAGGCATGCAGGGTGGTATTTGGCTGCATGCAGTATCGGTAGGCGAGGTTATAGCAGCGGTCCCCTTGGTCAAAAAACTGAAAATAAAATATCCGCATTATCCCATTGTGATCACCACCATGACGGTTACCGGTGCTGAACGTGTAGCTGCATTATTCGATGACAGCGTACAACATTGTTTTGTGCCTTATGATCTGCCGCTAGCGATTAAACGGTTTTTAGCGGCCAAAAAGCCTAAAATTTTAATCATCATGGAAACCGAACTGTGGCCTAATCTGCTTTATGTATGTCAGCAACAACAATTGCCTGTATTATTGGCCAATGCGCGAATGTCTGCGCGCTCTTTACGCGGCTATCAAAAGATTGGTTTTTGGATGAAAGACATTCTAAAGGCTTTTCAGTACATTGCAGCGCAAACCAAAGACGATGCCGATCGTTTCAGTGCTTTGGGTGCATCTGCACAGCAATTGGTGATTACAGGCTCAGTTAAATTTGATATGACGGTACCCGAGAGCAGCACCCAGCAAGCGCATTTATTTCGTCAGCGCTTTGGTGCCATGCGGCCGATATGGATTGCGGCGAGTACGCATGAGGACGAAGAAGAAATAGTTTTAAAAGCCGCGCAGTTAGTGTTAAAGCAATTGCCCAATGCATTGTTGCTGTGGGTGCCTAGACATCCAGAGCGTTTTTCTAAAGTCATGGCGCGGGCGTTGAAACAAGGCCTAAACGTCACGCTGCGTAGTCTAGATGAAGATGTTTCTGAAAGCACACAGATTGTAGTGGGCGATAGCATGGGTGAGTTACTCGCCTATTATGGTGCATCGGATGTTGCTTTTGTAGGCGGTAGCTTAATTCCCACCGGCGGTCATAATTTATTGGAACCCGCGATGTTAGGATTACCAGTGATTACTGGCCCGCATATTTTTAATTTCAGTGAAATTTTCAAATTATTGCAACTAGCCGACGCTTTGCGTGTGGTTAACGATGAACAGTCGCTGGCAGCGGCCGTGCTGACTTTATTGCAGGATGGCACATTGCGCGCGCAATTAGGCCAGCATGGCTTACAAGTGGTGCAACAGAATCAGGGCGCCGTGGACAAGCATATGGCGTTGATTGGACCGTTATTAAAGTAAGGAAAAAATGCAGTGTCTACAGTGATACAGTTGGACTATGATAAACAAAAACCTTTGTTAGCACCGCGTTTAGCGGATGCGCACAAAGGAGATTTCGGACACGTATTGGTGATAGGCGGCGATGAGGGGATGCCTGGAGCGCCTATTTTAGCCGCTGATGCCGCTTATTTTTCAGGCGCGGGTTTAGTCACAGTGGCTACGCGTCCCCAGCATGTCTTAGCGGTGACGGCGCGTAGGCCCGAAGCTTTAGTGTATGGAATAGAGGATGCGAAACAATTAAAACCCTTGTTAGCGCGTGCCGACGTGATTGTATTAGGCCCGGGCTTAGGCCAGTCGGCGTGGTCAAAAGCTTTATTTGAAGCGACAGTAAAGACAAGCTTGCCGATGATAGTCGATGCCGATGCCTTGAATCTATTGGCGAGTCAGCCTAGAGAAAATCAACACTGGCTATTAACACCCCATCCGGGAGAAGCGGCGCGTTTATTGAATGTCAGTGTACAAGCAATACAAGCGGATCGCCTGCACGCCTTAAAACAATTACGCCATCGTTATGGCGGCAATGTTATTTTAAAAGGGGCTGGTAGCTTGATTGTCAATACCAAGGATCAAATTTTTGTCTGTAACGCCGGTCATCCGGCTATGGCAACGGCAGGCATGGGCGATGCGTTGAGTGGCGTTTTGGCTGCTTTGGTCGCACAAGGATTGTCTCTGGCTGAGGCCGCGCCTTTAGGCGTTTATGCACACGCTTATGCGGGTGAAAAGGCGGCTAGTGACGGTAGGCGCAGTGTGTTGGCCAGTGATCTGGGTCGTTATTTACAAATGATAATTTAGAGTAGTTATGCAGCGTATTATTAAAGATGAAAAAGAATGGGAAGCACTAGCCGCTTTACTGGCTAAAGCAATAACGCCGGGGTTTAGGCTTTATTTAGCGGGAGAATTGGGAGCAGGCAAAACAACCTTAGTACGCTGTTTTTTACGGCAATTAGGAGTGTTGGATATAGTTAAAAGCCCTACTTATACGTTAGTAGAAAGCTATAAACCGGCCAATAAAGATTACATGCTGCATCATTTTGATTTGTACAGACTACAATCCGCACAAGAACTGCACTACATAGGCTTAGAAGACTATTTCAGCGACGATGCCGTCGTGATCGTCGAATGGCCGGAAAAAGGTCTAGGTGTGTTGCCAGAAGCCGATATTTTCTGTACACTCTCTTACCATGAAGGTGGCCGATTCATTGAATGTATAGCCCATAGTCCGCGCGGTCATTTAGTTTTGGAACAATTGGGATAAAATAGTGTATAGGCATAAAAGATTGACCATTGCCTCGTCATTGCGAGGCCAGGAGCGCCAGCGAATGGCCGTGGCAATCCAGGGGTTAAAATCCTGGTTCTATAACATATCCTGTTTAAAGAAGTTTCGTAGGGGCAGGCCCCCGTGCCTGCCCAAGAAAGGGCAGCCACAGGGGGCTGCCCCTACGGCGACGATTCAGAGCAAACGAATTGTTAAGCACATTTTTCTATTGTCTTTAATGACTACACTGTGTTTTGCCGATCCCACATTACCCATCAACGATATACAAGTGCGCAGCATAGATAACACTACGACCGATGTGAAACTTATTTTTGCAGACGCTCCAGAAATTCATTATTTCATTTTAGACCATCCTGCCCGTTTTGTGGTGGATGTCGCTAACGGGAGTTTACACATTCCCATTCACCCCGCAGTATTCAGCGGCACAGTGATAAACGCATTGCGTCAGGGTACACAAGCGCATCAAGTGATGCGTTTGGTTTTTGATCTCAATACGGATGTCAGTGTGCGTAAATCTATGGCCGATCCGCAAACGGTGATATTTGAATTAAAAAGTAAGAAACCGCAAGGACAACATCTCACAGCTGCCAATAACTCTAGCCAAATACCGGTAGCTCAAAGTCCTTTATCGCAAAGCATCGCTAGCAAAATGCCCACTGCAACGGTGATTAAAACAGCCCCACAAGGCATACGCAAAGTGATAGTGGTTATCGATGCCGGACATGGCGGTAAAGATCCCGGGGCCTCGGGTCCTAGAGGCAGCAAAGAAAAAAATGTGGTATTGGCTATTTCAGAGGATTTATATAGGGACATCAATGCTACTGCGGGCATGCGCGCGGTGATGACGCGTAACGGAGATTATTATTTAACGCTAAGGCAGCGCTTACAAAAGGCGCGCGCGGCGAACGCAGATATTTTCATTGCCGTACACGCAGATGCTTATCAAAATGCACAATCTCGAGGCGCTTCGGTCTATGCCTTATCTTTAAAAGGAGCGAGTAGTGAAGCGGCGCGTTGGTTGGCGGCAAAGGAAAACTATTCCGAATTAGGGGGCGTAGATTTAAGCGATAAAAATGACATGTTGCGATCGGTTCTGATCGATCTCTCGCAAACCGCGACCATCAGCGCCAGTTTAAAACTAGGCGATGACATCTTAGCGCAGATGGGGCTGTTTACGTCTTTACATCATGTGGGCGTTGAACAAGCACGGTTTGTGGTATTAAAGTCGCCCGATATACCGTCTGTTTTAGTTGAAACTGGATTTTTATCGAATAGCAACGAAGAGTTGAAATTGCGCGATGCACAATACCAACAAAAAGTGGCTAGAGCACTTTTAAAGGGGGTTATCGCGTATTTTTACCAACAACCGCCTGAGGGCACATGGATTGCAGCACAAGTAAAGGGACAAAAAAGGGAGGCTTGAGAATGGCTAGACAAATCTACTTATTACCACCTATGGTGGCTAATTTAATCGCCGCAGGCGAGGTCATTGAACGACCGGCGTCAGTGGTAAAAGAATTATTAGAAAACAGCTTAGATGCTAAGGCTAGGCGCATTCAAATCGACATAGAAAAGGGCGGCGCCCAATTAATACGCGTGCGCGATGATGGCATGGGCATGGGTAAAGAAGATCTAGTCTTGGCCCCAGAGCGTCATGCCACCAGTAAGATCAGAACAGCGCGCGATTTAGAGCTGATCACCACCTTAGGCTTTCGTGGCGAAGCGCTCGCCAGCATCGACAGTATAGCGCATTTGGCGATCACCTCTTTAGCCGAAGGGGAGCAGACGGCGTGGAAATTGTATCGTGCGCAGGACAAGCTAGAATACACACTAGAACCTGCAGCGCATCCACGCGGCACAACAGTTGAAGTCAGTGAATTGTTTTGCTATGCTCCGGTCAGACGAAAATTCTTGCGCTCTGAAAAAACGGAATATCTCGCTTTAGAAGATATGGTAAAACGGGTGATGTTATCGACCTTCGATGTAGGCTTTGTATTGCGTCATAATCAACGTTTAGTGGCGCAGGTGCGTGCGGGCAAAAATGAACTAGAACAAGATAAACGCTTAGCCGCCGTGTGTGGCAATCCTTTTTTGAAAAACGCATTGCGAGTAGAGAGCAGTTATGAAGGCATGCAATTATGGGGTTGGCTGGGGTTGCCTGCTTTTAATCGCAGTCAGAGCGATTTACAATATGTTTATGTCAATGGCCGCGTAGTCAAAGATAAAATACTCAGTCATGCTATACGCTCGGCCTATTTAGACAGTATAGGAGAAGGTCGTTATCCTTGTTATGTGCTGTATTTAACAATTTCACCTGAGGTGATCGATGTTAATGTGCACCCCACTAAACAAGAGGTGCATTTTGCCGATAGTCGCTTGGTACATGAATGGGTAGCGATGACCTTGCGCACTGCGTTACAAGATGCGCTCAGTGTTAAAATCGCCGTCGACGCTACACCCTGGCCAGAAGAGGAGGCCACTGAAAATAAAAATTCAGCGCAAGAAACAGAAGGCCCTGATGTAAAAAGCAACAACAGGTTCGCGGCTTATAGACCGCAGGGGAACATACCCCGTACGCTGTATACCTCAGCGATCTCAAATCTAGAAAGCGATAATGTGCATGGGACAGATACGATTCTAGGTGTTTTTTATCAACACTATGCGTTACTAAAACGCAATGAACAGTTGGGCTGGTTAGATTTGCAAAAAATGTATCAAAAAAACGTGTATGATAAAGTTTTGCGCGCCTGGCAGGGGGAACCCTTAAAAGCACAATGGCTATTATTGCCGCAAACTTATATTTTTGGCGGTTGTGATGCCGCGACTAGACTATTGATGCAAAAAAAATTAGCTCCCTTGGGGATCTTCTTTGACTGGGAAGAGGGTGTGTTGCTGGTGCGGCAGTTGCCAGCGTTATTAAAAGATTGCCTAAATAGTGCAGTTTTTACGGCTTTTATCAGTGCAACTTTCGCCGAAGCAGATAATCATACGCCGTGGTTAGTCGCTTTAATCGAGCATATGATCTTGCCAGCTGATTACTTTAAAAAAATGAGCCTAGAGAGTGTACATAGACTATGGATAGAAGCCGCGCAGCTACTGGATAGTGCGCAGTGTATACGCTGGGTAGAGATAGAAGATGTTAAAAGAGTAGGTGTTTATGAAGATTCCGTATCCGTCTAATGCTGATTCCTATCGTACCGCATTAGCGCATCATCAAAAAAAAGAATATGCTGAAGCAAAGAAATTATATTTGACGGTGTTACAACGGCAACCGCAACGAGCAGAGGCGTGGGTCAATTTAGCCTCGGTGTGTGATGCCTTGGGCGAGAGTGTAGAGGCGTTGTCTCATGTAGAGCGAGCGCTTGCACTCAATTCACAGGTACGCGATGGTTATTTTAATAAAGGCGCCATTTTACAGCGGTTACAGCGATTTCAAGAAGCAATAGCTGTTTTTCAAATAAGTTTAAAGTACACTCCTAATGATCACGATGCCTATTATCACAGTGGACAATGTTATTTTAGTTTAGGTGAATTCAACTTAGCCTTAGAGGCTTATAAAAAAGCATCGGATATCCGCCCTACACTGGCCAGTATTTATGCGGCAGGACTGTGCTATCAAAACACGAGTCGTTTGTTAGCCGCAGTGATTTGTTTTAATGAATGCATCAAAATCAAACCTGGCGCAAGATCAGCGCAATTTAGATTATTAGGGTGCTATCGGCAATTGAATGATTATACAAAATTAAATGAGATACTTTCTACATTATTGCGGATAACCGATCTAAACCTCGAAGAACAACACGAGTTATTGTTTTCAAAACAATGCTTGTCCATTTGGTCTGGCGAACCCGACTTGGAGCAATGTGTGACACTAGCGATAGAGCGCGATGTGGCAAGGGACTTTGTTTTTTCCATTAATCCGTGGCGGTCGATTATATTGCCGCTATCTTTACGCGCGCGCTTACTCTTGGCACAAAAATTTGCGGCAAGCATAGAACAGCAATATCAACAGCAGTCAGGCTATTATCCCGAGGTTAGAGCACACCCTAGACGTTTACGCATTGCTTATTTATCGATGGATTTTAGGGTGCATCCTACAGCATTTTTGATACAGAGTATGTTGTTACTGCACGATAGAGCCCGTTTTGAAGTATACGCTTATTCTTATGGGCCCAATGACCATAGTGAGGTGCGTAGGACCATAGAGCAAGGCGTAGAGCATTTTATAGATATACGCAATGAGTGCATTCTTGCAGCGGCCAATAAAATAGCTGCGGATGGCATTGATATCTTAGTTGATCTCGCGGGCTTTACTGTCGAGAATCGCTTTGCTATTTTGGCATTACGACCCGCCCCCATACAGGTGAATTATCTAGGATATTGCTTGTCTACCGGCAGTAAAGCGATAGATTACTTTATAGGCGATAAAACGATTATTCAGGAAGAAGACGAGCCTCATTACAGCGAAAAAATAGTGTATCTGCCACATACCTTTATGGTTATGAATCATCAAGAACAGATCTGTGCTGAATTAGCGAGAAATCGCGACCATTGGCATTTACCCGAAACGGCATTTGTCTATGGTTGCTTTAATACTACTTATAAAATCGAACTGAGTGTATTTGGGCTGTGGATGGAGATCTTAGAGGCTGTTCCTAATAGCGTTTTATGGTTATTGTCGCGGCATGAAGTCGTTGCAGCTAATTTACGGCAGGAAGCGCTCAAAAGAGGTATAGATCCGCAACGGTTGGTCTTTACTCCCTTTACAGATCGTGCAGAACATTTAGCACGCTATCGACACATGGATTTATTTTTAGATACCGTGCAAGTCAATGCCATTACCACTGCCTGTGATGCTATTTATGCGGGCGTGCCGGTATTAACGGTAGCGGGCGACTATATTTTATCGCGTGCTGGGAAAAGTATTATGCAAGCGGCGGGGCCTTTGGCCTTAACGCAACGGTTTATTGCGAGGGATAAAGAAGATTATAAACAAAAAGCAATTGACTTTGGCTTGCATCCGGATGAGTTTGCAGCACTAAAAAAATCTTTTCAAGCAGAAGTACCGCAATCGCCTTTATTGGATATGCCCGCTAGAGTCAAAGCCATTGAAGCCGCCTATGAGAAAATGTGGGATTTACATCAGCAAGGATTAGCGCCACAGACGTTTTCTGTTTCGTAGGGAAAATAGTTAGCCGTGCCTACGAAATAGACTCTGATAGCAGGGAAATAGCAGCCCCCGTCATTGCGAGCGAATGCGAAGCAATCCAGGAGATCTTAGGTAATGAAAATGAACGTCATGTATAATGAGACTAATAAAGTAATGCGGTGCTTATAGAAATGAGCACTTGAATTCCTTCTTCTGGATTGCTTCGCATTCGCTCGCAATGACGGGGTCACTATACAGTATAGTGGGCAAGTAACGCAGCCCTCTAAAATAAGGAGAATTAATTATGGCGGCTACTGAAAAAAAAGTATCTACTGTAACGTTGAAAACCCAATCGTTTGGGGTAACACCCTTTAGTGGCATGTACACAGAGGGATTTGCTGGTCTTTGGAGAGCCAGGTATCTTTCAGAAAACCCGCCGCCTCCGGATCCTCGTAGCAGCGCACGCCGGAAACCCACTCCTGTTGTTATTCCAGACCCCCCAGATCATTTTCGATATATTGAAACTCGGAGTAACACGAGCCATACACCATTTTATTCATCTCATTGGAAATCAGAAATGCTACCAGCTAATCTGGCTTTTAATGACTATAAGCTTTCTAGAATGAATGGATCTAGTCTGGATAATCCGCTAAGACCTTGTCCTTCCACAGGTTTTCGGGCGGAAAAATTTTTACCCTTACGTGCTAGGGTGCTTTTAGAGATGATTGTGCGCACACAAAAGGATTTATTGTTAGATGCTCCCTGCTCTAAAAAAGAGAGCCTGGATAAACTAACAGCAGAGTTTTTTTATAGTTTAAATATGTTGCATGCTTGTTTAGATCAGTGTTTTGTGGAAAATAGCGCTAAACCAGAATGGGCTATACAAGCGCATGTTAATCAGTTGACTAAACAGATCCTGGCGCTACCCGTTGGCTCAAGTTACGGCTATGCAGGGGGTTGGAAAGGACATGCAATTTACATTGAGTTTGACCG
>VFJT01000007.1 GCA_009885935.1 Gammaproteobacteria bacterium | reverse complement strand
GCCGTTAGGGCAGCTACAGAGGATTGTCCCTTTATAACAATCATCGCTTTTGTCTCATTCCTTACTAAAGTGTAACGCAGTTATTTTTTAACGATCACCGATAATAAACCTTATCGGTGGTAGGTTTTTACGCAAAAAATTTAGTTGAAAAGTTTAAAAGGGCGATATAGTATGTAGGATGTACTACGGTACGAAAAACTAAGGAGACTATTTTATGGGCAGAATTGATGTTGGTTACCTGGACGTGCCCAATGCCATACTTAATGTGGGCTAGGGCAAATCTATGATAGGCATAAAATAGCCGTATTCGTCATTGCGCGCAAGCGAGTAGGGATTGTAGAATAGAAACTGTAAATGACCATAACCATGGAATGGTAAAATTGAATAAAACAAGCCGAGCGCCGCAAAGCAATCCAGGGGTAAAGATCTCAATTGCATTCCTACCTTTGAGAGTGAAAAACGTAACTGCTCGCCCTGTCATCGCTATGCTTCCAATGGTAGGGCGAAACACGCTATATCAATACAAATAACCGATCGGTTTAAATAAGACGATGATTTAGAAGAGAGAAGTTGCATCAACAAACTGAGGACATTAAGCGTCTTAATGCCGTACTGATAGCCGGGCAACAAGAAAAGATTAAAGCCACTGGGCGTATTGAAACACTACAAGCCCGATACCAAGACAGCCAATCTGAAAATGAGCGTCTGCATCAACTGTTAAAACACGTCCAAACAAATCTAGAGCATTATCAGGCCGCGACACAACAGTTACGCTTAGAGCAAGATATTATCGTAGAAAACCAGCGTGCTGGCTATGAACAAAGGCTGTTGCAGCTGCAGCAGCAAATTGAGGGCATGATACGTGAAAAAACTTTCCTAGAAGCTCGTTGTGCTGGCTTAGATAGAGACTACAGTGCCTCATTAGCCCGAGAGACTGCCGTGATAGAAGAGGCTGAACAGCTGCGCCGGAAATATACTACTTTAGAGGCTAATTATGATACACTTAAGCAGAATTTTGATGAAGCTTCACAGGAATTGAGTGCGAAGCGTCAAGACTTAGAAGTTAAAAACCATGAACTGGTGGAATGTCAGTTGAAGTTCAAAATGGTTGAAGATAATCTAAGTTCTTTGCAAAAGGCTTTGTCTGCAGCAGAGGATAAGATCGTTGCCTTGCGCGATGATTATTTGTTTATGGCGCAGGAGAAGGCTAATTTGGAAGGGCAGGTTAAGCAGTTACAGACCGCACTTCTTACCGAAGTGTAGCAATATGCTTTAAAATCCGACCGATAAGTAAATTATACTTATTTTTTTGAAAATAAATTTATTTTGGGATTTCTTCTAAGAATGAAGCCCTTGAAATTCACGGTATTCGTCCCCACATATATAGCATATCCATCTGTTAAGGTTCCCTAATGGAAACACCCATTGATTCTTTTATTACTCATTTTTCAAAAGAGATTGAAGAAGGAAATGCTGCTGTTTTTGCAGGAGCTGGGCTATCTGTTTCTTCTGGTTATGTGGACTGGAAAGGCTTACTTAAACCAATTGCTGATGAGCTAGGATTGGATATTGAAAAAGAGGAGCATAATCTTGTTAATGTTGCACAGTACCATGTTAACTCGGTCAGTGGGAATAAACAGAGGTTAATTCAAATTATAAAAGATAGCTTCCCACTAAAAATCCCAACGGATAATCATAAGATACTTGCACGGTTACCAATTAGCACATATTGGACAACAAATTATGATGGATTAATTGAAGCCGCTCTTAAACACAATCATAAAATTTCGGATACTAAATATAAATTAGCCCAACTTGCATATACAGAACATAAAAGAGATGCTGTTGTTTATAAAATGCATGGGGATATTAATGATCCAGATACTATTGTTATTACAAAAGATCACTATGAACGTTATCATTTTGATAATTCTTTATTTATCACAGCGCTTTCTGGTGACCTCGTAGCGAAAACTTTCCTATTTATGGGATTTAGTTTTACCGATCCTAACCTCGATTATGTTTTAAGTAGAATCCGCTTAAGATTAGATAACAATCAGCGCCAACATTACTGTATTTTTAAGAAACGTGCTAGATTAGAAAATGAAACAGAAGAAGACTTTCATTACGCTGCGCTTAAGCAAGAATTAGTAGTCAATGATTTAAAGCGGTTTAATATTAAGGCACTGCTTATAGATGATTATAGCGAAATCACCATAATTCTTAAAGAAATAGAAAATCGCTTCCGACAAAATACAATCTTTATTTCTGGAAGTGCTAGCAATTATGGAGAGATAGATAAGGTTTCAGCGGAAAGATTTATCCAAAATCTAAGTCAGAAACTGATTGATGAAAATTATAAAATAGTTTCTGGCTTTGGTCTTGGCGTAGGCAATCATGTGATTTGTGGTGTTTTAGAAGAAATCTATCAAAAGCAGGGCCTCTCATTGCGAGATCAATTAATATTACGCCCTTTTCCACAAGGAGAAGAAGTGCAAAAGCAATGGGGCACATATCGCGAGGATATGATCACTTATGCAGGAATTGCAATATTTCTTTTTGGGAATAAAGTCCAGGATGGCAATATTGTATTAGCAGATGGCGTTATAAGTGAATTTGAAATTGCGAAAACTAATGGGCTTAAACTTATTCCAATTGGTGCAACTGGTTTCGTAGCAAAACAGCTTTGGGAGAAAGTAATAAACAGTTTCAATGAATATTATCCAGTAAATGATGATTTAAAAGAGCTGTTTTTTTCGTTAGGGGATGAGAAAAAAAGTTTGACAGAACACCTGGAAGCTGTCGTTAAAATAATCAATAGATTACAAGGGAGAAATTAGTATGCTTCGTAAAGTGTTTTTTAGTTTTCACTATCAAAGAGATGTCTGGAGAGTTAACCCGGTTCGTAATAGCTGGTTAATGAAGCCAGATCATGAAACATCTAAATTTTTAGATGCTGCCGAACGTGAAAAAGTTTGGAGGGGCGGAGAATCTGCGATAAAAACGTGGATAAATGAACAACTTAATGGTACTTCTGTAACTGTTGTTTTAATTGGTTCACAGACTGCTGGTCGGCAATTTGTGAATTATGAAATTGAACAAAGCCATAAACAAAAAAAAGGACTACTCGGAATTTATATCCACCAAATCAAAAATAATAATCAACAGCAAGATAATAAAGGAAGAAATCCTTTTGATGACTGGTGTATTACAGAGAATGGCCAAAAAAGGCTTTTGTCTCAAACCTATCAGACATACGATTGGGTGAATGACAATGGCTACGCTAATATGCCAAATTGGATAGAGCAGGCGGCCAGAGCAGCAGGAAGGTAAATTTAGTGCTCGAGTTGTAAGCTCTCTTTACCCGACACAATTAAGTACATATTATAGACAAGGACAGGTATTATGAAAAAAATTGAAGCGCCAGAAGAGCAAGTAAGTGATGTAGTAATTGATTTTGCAAAATCAATTACAAGCGCCCTCTTACCGGTTAGCGCGGCGATACTAGATATATTAATTACAACGCCATATGAAGAAAGAAAAGCATTATGGATGAGAGATGTAACGGATATATTAAATGAGTTACAAACTAGATCATTTGATATTGATAGATTAAGAAAAGATCCTGAATTTTTTGATATTTTAATACAAGCAGTCCAGATTGGTATAAAAACTCATAAAAAAGAGAAAAAACTAGCCCTCAAAAACGCAATTATAAATTCAGCATTTAGTAGTTCATGTGATTTCATTAAAAAGCAAATTTTTATAAATTTTATAGATGTTTTTACTGATTATCACATTAAACTACTTGCTTTTATGAATGACTCAGAAACACTATTGTTGGAAAGTAGTAAACCGAGTGGCAATATGGGCGGAGTAAGCAGTATAGAATTATTGATTGCAAATGTTTATCCAGAATTAATAGAGAATGGTCTTGTGGACGTTATTTGGACAGACCTCTTTAGGAATAGTTTATTGAAAAATAGTAAAGAAATTATTGCAGTAAAAACAGATCTATATGGGGCTTCAATTCAACAAACGACGCCCTTGGGAAGTGAATTTATAAAATTCATTTCCGATAACAAAACCAGAGGGGAAAAACATGGGGAAGATTAATCAAAGCTTTCTTGAAAAAGTTATTTTTTCCGATAATAGGGCTGCTTGGTATATTCAAGCAGAAGGTTTTTATAATGCTGGTTTAAAATTGGTGGAAAGTTATAAAAGCAGCTTTTTAGAGAGAAGAATGTACAGCTCAAAAGAGATATATCTTTCCGCTCATGTTTATAAAGTGGCTATATACTTACTATCCCATTCTATTGAATTATTGTTAAAATCGATAGTTAGCAACCATAATAATAACATTTGCAAAGACAAGCCTATAAAAAAACCGGAGCAATATGGGCATAAAATTACAAATATGGTTACTGACTTGACAAAAGTTGGTGCAATTATAGATCTACAAGAATGGGAATTAGAAACGTTTACGTTAGCTGAGGAATTTCTAAAGTGGTTTGGTCGGTATTATCTTCCCAGTAAGGCAAATATGGCGAAAATTTTAAAAGAATCATTTACAGAACCAGATGAAAATGAAATGGTGGCTTTTAAATTTACACCAAAATTCCCAGAAACTCATGAGAAACTTGAAGAATTATATAAAATTTATAGTAAAGTAGAAAGTCAACACCAATTAGACGTATTATATTTGCTCTATCAGCAGTAAAAAAATAAGATTGATTTAAGAGCAACGAACTCATTAAGGAAATAACTTGGAAGATATAATCCCGATTACTAAACAAGCATTGATAGAAGCATTAGAGCTTTCTATTGAGATATTAAAAAACATTGAATTGGATGAGATACCGTTAGAAAAAGTTGCTTTAAAAACGGGAAGGCTTGCTAGATTGTTAAATGATTTTACTATGGAAAAAATTATTGCATATGAAGTAGGAGGGTATCCATATTCCAAAAATGGGTTACCTCCAGACATATATAATTTAGCAATTTTAGCAGGCAGGGAGTATGAAAATACAGATTCAAAAAAATATATGTATCCAAATTCAATTGGTGATCTTGAAGGAACAATAATAGTAGGTGATAAAGCAATTTTTGCAGCTCAATCTGGTCATCTACCAGAAAGACAAAAAATTAGATATGAAATGTCGCAAGCAAAGAAAAGGCTATCATCACGCCTTTCATTTATTTATGAATACGTAAAAAGGAAATATCATGAACTAAAATTCTCTCACATTCCTGCAGATGTTTTTTCAGAGGTAAGAAAGTCAGTTGATGATAAAATTGGCTTAATCATCCCCAATGCAATAGAAAAATTTACAGCAATATATACTAACTTAGCCAGTAATAATGCTGAAGATTGGGCAAATGCTGTGCATAGTTGTAGGCGTGTTTTAAATGATTTAGCTGATACCGTTTTTCCTGCAACGCAAGACGCGCATGCCAATAAAAAAAATGACGCCCCTATAAAGTTAGGCAAAGAAAACTACATTAATAGACTTATGGCTTTTATCGAGAACTCGTCAACCTCCGAAACATATATACATTTATTTGGAGCGCACATCGGCTTTTTAGGCGATAGATTGGATAGTATTTACAAAGCATCAAATAAAGGTACTCATACCACAGTCACTAGAACGGAAGCAAATCGTTATGTGGTTTATACTTATATGCTATTAGCGGATGTTTTGTTTCTTATAGATCAGCCAATTGACGCAAATAAATGCGTTTAACATGCTGCAAAAGTAATATTTTTTTGCACAGCGTTGTCATTAACATACGCTTTGGGCCCAGACAGAATACTGGTGATTATTGCCCTTATTACCACTAAAGCTTTTCGTTTAAACTTGAGCTATAGGAACATTTTCGGGGGATATATCTAGAACCTTATATTATGGCCTAGTGTGGT
>VFJT01000132.1 GCA_009885935.1 Gammaproteobacteria bacterium | reverse complement strand
GCACCGGGAACGCGGCTTGAGACCTTATTTCGTTTATTAGCTGTACTTGAATTAGATATGGTATTGCGTCCTAAAAAGACCGTTGATAATCTTCCTGGAGAATGGTGATTGATCCTGGGCTAATTCGAGCCGCGACCATTATGGAGCGGAAAGTTTAAGATAATGGAAAAATATTCAAATACCCTATAACTCCCCCCTTCTGCATATTCACAAAAGGGGGGTAGGGTTTGCCGGGCAGGGCAAAGGAAATTATTGTATAGCTGAAGAATTAAGCTAGATCGTTATCCTCTTCTTCCAGAGCTAAGGTCTTTTCATTTTGAATACGGTGATAGACCTCTAATCGATGCACACTCAGATCTTTAGGTGCATTGATGCCTAAGCGGATCTGACCGCCCTGGATTCCTAATACAGTGATATGGATATCATCGCCAATGACGATAGTTTCACCTAGATGGCGGGTTAAAATTAACATAGCTTTTCTCCTTAAAAAATAATGGTTTAATACTTTAGATAAAACAAAATGTTGTTATGCAGCCTCTTCCTCCAGTTCGTTTTCAAAATCAACGAGGATTTCCTCATCGCTCTTTAGTTTGCACCTTTCATTGGTTTTTACGAATAGAAAATAATACGCCAGATTATTAGCCCCTACGCATTGCCTAATGGTTTCTGGTTCTATTTGTTGAGGATTAGTAGCCATTAATATCATGGATTTCAGGATATCAATTTGCCTTTGGGTGTCTACTGTATCGAGCTGCTCTAGAATCGCTAGGGCGGTGTAGTTGGTTAAAGATAGTTCTGTTATTGGGTTCATGTTCGTCTCCGTTCATTGTGATGTATTGTTAGTGGGGTTCCCCACTGGGACTTACCTTGTCGCTAATCTCCGAATATTAAGAATTCTTTTTTTGTAATTTATTGATATTTATATAATTTTTTAATGGAAGGTGCTTGAATACACTTGCCAGTGGATCATTTTGATTGGGTGTGAATATAGTAAAAGAGAACAAATCTGTTTTTATTAACAAGTGATGCATTTAAAACCTCCATATTCAACTGAATAAATGTAATCCCACCCCCTGTGGTTTCCAATAGGAAGGGCGCATAGGAAACAGAATAGTAGCTTTTTCTTGCTTTGTCAACCCATTCCACGTAAAATTTTCAATATTCTTATAAATATTTTTAAGGTGCTAAGAACTCTATGGAAAAAAAGCAAATTTTGTCTATTGTTGCTAATAACTTACGCGTTTTAATGAACAAACAAGGGCTTTCTGTCTCAGAATTGGCGCGACGCTGCGATATTTCTACGGGCACGGTCAGCAAAATTATGGCAGGGCAGATGGCCCTGAGTATTATTACCGCCATGCGCATTGCCGATGGTTTAAACGTAACGATTGGCGAGCTCATGCAAGGATTGATGAATCCAGCTACAAACGCTACAGTGCAAGAGGATGCGGAAGATTTAGATGAATTTAATGTGGGGATTTTATCTTTAGGCAATCGCCGGGTTACTTGCATTCTAGCTCAAACAGGCACTGTGATCGCCACTTCAGAATTGAACGGTGGCCTGGACTTGGCTGAAACTTCAGGGAAATTAATGCACTCTATACAAGAAGCCATCACTGCTGCATTGGAAACTTTAGACAAGCAAACTATCAAGTTGAAACAGATGAGGTTGAAACTAGTGACTCAATCCTACGAATTTGAAAGCACCCGTCAGAAATTTATGTATTTTGCAGAGCGCTATTTTAAAGAGGTCATTTTGTTATCGGACTGGCAATTAACCTGCCTTTCTATATTCAATGATAAACCTGGAGTTTCTCTGGTGGTGGATAAAGGCGTATCTTTATCCTATCAGCATGAGGGCGTTATTAATAAATTAGGCGGATGGAAATTCCCTGTTTATGATCTGGGCGGGGAGAATTGGTTAGGTGCTGAAACGATACGCCATACTGTAGAAGCCGCTGAGGGTTATGTACCCATGAGTGCATTGGCACAAACGGTGCTGTCAAAATTTAATGGTAAAATTGAAGCTATTACTGAAACCTGCTTTAAGGGAGGCCTGGGGGCTGATGTTTTTTGCAGCTTCACACCCTTTTTACTGCGTGCTTATTTTACAGAAGATCCAGCCGCAGTAGAAATTATAGATAAAGGCGTTGCGGCTATTCAGAAAATGATTGCACGTGTAGATGCGATTACGGGAGAGAAACTGGATATTGCACTGCATGGCTCTTTGCTGGATATCTATAAGAATAAAATAGATCCTAAACGCTTCATAGCGTATGTACCTATTACACATAATGTAGAATTGTTAGCGCAACTGACCAAAGACTATTTACGGCAAAAAGGTATTTTGTGCGTGGTATGACAAAGGGAAAATTACCTTTATAGCTATGGGTATGATAGAAAAATAATCGCTGTAATCAACATAAGAATACTGCAAGCGATATAACGGGTCTTGTGTGGCAATGATTTTTGCTTTATCTCTAAACAGCCCCAAAATTGTGCGCCTAGAATGATGGCTATCATAAAAGCGGGCCAGGCAAAGAGTTGTACTTGGCTATTTAAATGAGCCATTGTTGTACTATACAGTACTAAAGAGCCCGTAAAACAGATCCCCATCAAGGTGATTAGCGCAATATTTTTTGGTACTAGATAGTGATTAATGCTATGAGTGAGTAGATTATTTCGACGGGCTTGATTATAAAAGCGTATGGCCATAGGAACTGCGGCGCCCAACAAGAAGGGTGGCCAGATCCAAAAAGGGTTTAATGACTCCATAGATGGTATACGTGCAAAAAAGATCGTTGTAAACAGCACATTTTGTAAGCCACTGGCTATGCCTGCTAGAATGGCCAAAATCCAGCCCAAGCAAGAAGCGGGATAAATCGCTGATGATGAGGAGCCCCCATCTTTTATGGGTTTCATGGCCAGATAATAAAGCCATAAACTGGTGATAACCAATAAAACAGAAAAAATAACGTAACTACTCGCCCCATCATTGCATCGTCGCTGCGCTCCTCACAATGACGGGGCGAGTAGGCAAAAATATTTTAAAATTTTCTCTAAAAACACTTGACAAGGTTTTT
>VFJT01000192.1 GCA_009885935.1 Gammaproteobacteria bacterium | reverse complement strand
TTTCGTTATCTGGCGCAGCGGTTACCGCCTGTTGCAAATGATACAAAGCCGTTTGTGTTAAATTTTGTTTTAATAAACACGTGGCGTAATTGTAATGCGCATCGGCATTGTCAGGCAACAACGCCACCGCCGTTTGAAAATGCTCACACGCCATATCGTATTCTTCTTTATCCATAAAAATAACGCCTAGGTTAAAATGTGCGTTAAAGTTGGCTTCGTCAGAGTGTAAAACCAGACTATAATGCTTGATTGCCAATCTATAATTCTTATCCAATAAATAAATGGCCGCCAAATTCATGTGCGTCATGGCATCCTCGGCGTCTAGTGTTAACACCTGTTTATACAAAAAAATGGCTTTATCTTTATTGTCCATTTTTAGGTGAGTTGCGGCTAGGTTGGTTAAAATCGGGATGTAGTGCGTATCCATTTCTAAGCCTTGTTCATAGTACTGTACGGCTTCTCGCAATAGATTATCTTCTAAAGCAAAATTACCCAAATGATAACAAGCCAGGACATTGTGCGGATCACTATTATGCGCCATTTTAAAATAATTTTTTGCAGATAGCCTGTCATTCTGTTTAAAATAAAGTAGGGCTAAATGGTTGTATGCCGCCACATAATCCGGTTTTAGGTCTATGGCTTTTTTATAATGCGTTAGTGCGGCATTGTTATTTTGCAATTGCACGTACAGATTGGCTAGATTATGATGTGCCTCGGCATAGTCTGGTTTTAGTCTTAAGGCTTGTTGATAGTGTTGTAAGGCCTCTACTGGTTGTATTAATAATTTATAGGTGTTTGCCAAATGCACTTGCACTTGTGGATTCTGAGGCGCACATTTTTCTGCTTGCAAGAAATAGCTTAAGGCATTGAGGGGGTCATTTTCTTGAATAAACAACATCGCCAGTAAAACCAAGGCTTCAAATTCATGGGGATTGTCTACTAAAATGGTTTCATAACTTTTTTTGGCGGCAGCTAAGTCGCCTTGTTGATGTAGAGAAAATGCTACGGTTAAGTTGTTATTCATATATACCTAATATATTTTAAAAACGTAGGGGCTGCCCTAGGCAAGGGTCGGCACAGGGGCCCGCCCCTACAATTCATCATTATAGAGCGGCTAACAACTTTGCAACCGCCAATGCGCGGTGGCTAATTTTATTTTTTGCGGACAGTGGTAGCTGCGCTACAGTACATTTTGTTGCAGGCAAATAAAACACCGGATCAAAGCCAAAGCCGCTGACGCCACAGGGTTGCTCTAAGATAATGCCTTCTAAATGACCCTCAGCAATAAGTGGAATGGGATCCAATGGGTGTTGCATTAAAACAATCGCGCAATGATAACATCCTTGACGCCTATCGCTAGGCACCGCCTCCATTTGTTGCAATAGCACTTGTACTTTTTCATCATCGCTAGCGTTACTGCCGGCAATACGGGCTGAATAAATACCGGGAGCGCCATTTAAAGCAGTAACGGATAAACCGGAATCGTCGGCTAAGGCAGGCAATCCTGAACGAGCACACGCATGCCGCGCTTTAATGAGTGCATTTTCAATGAAACTTAAACCCGTTTCTTCGACCGATTCAATTCCCAATGAGGCTTGTGAAATGAGTTCTATACCTAAAGGCGCTAACAAAGGTTGAAACTCTTCTATTTTGCCTTGATTATTACTGGCTAGGACTAGGCGTGATAACTTTTTCATATTTTTGTTTTCCCATTAGGGCAGGCACAAGGGCCTGCCCCTACGATAATAGATTAATGCTATTTTCCCAATAACATATCGGAATGCATAAAGTCACGTTTCAAACCGTGTTTTTCAAATAAGCGTAATGCTGCAAAAACCATATCGGGCGGGCCGCTGGCATACACTTGAAAATTGCTTAAGTCCGTATGTTGTTTTACCACATACTCATAGATATACCCTATATCTCCAGACCAAGTTCCGGCATCGGGTGCAGACAACATTGCATGATAGTGAATAAAAGGATAACGCTCCGCCCACTGTAAGGCTAGCTCATGGGCATATAAATCTTCACGTTTGCGCGCACCCCAATATAAGTAAAGTGGGCTTTCTATAGACAATGCTAGCGCTTCTTCTATTAAGGATTTCATTTGTGCAAACCCAGTTCCCGCTGCTAGTAAGATGGTAGAAACGGGCGGCTGATGATGCAGCACACAATGGCCATATGCTCCAGACAATAATAAAGGTTTGCCTTCTGCGGCTAAGCTCAACATTTTTTCAGCAAAAGCATTTTCTTGCGTGTGTCGTATGTGCAATTCAATGCGCTGACTGTCATCCGCCGCATTGGCAATAGAATACGCATGTGACTCTTCATCTTGTAATAGATAAACATATTGGCCTGAACGAAAGGGCAAGGCCTCTTCTTTTTTCTGTGGACACAGTTCTAGCAATGAAGTATTAGGCGATAACGCTTCATGAGATTTGAGTAAATAGGCTGCGGTTTTACCAGGATCGATCTTAGGGGCTTCTACGTGAAACATTTCTATCACTAAATCGCTTTGCGGTCTGGCGCTACAAAAAAAAGCATAGCCTTCTTCTTTTTCTTCGTCACATAACTCTTCTTCGGCACCGTTGGTATAAGCCACTTTGCCGCGCAACACTCGGCCCATACAGGTACCGCACACCGCATTTTGACAATTAAACGGAAAACTAAAACCCTGGCGCAACGCTGCTTCTAGCACTGTTTCGCCAGGATTGACCATCAAGATGAGGTCATTCGGTTTAATATGAACGATATAAGGAACCAAAGTAATTAGCCCTTCATTGCTTCAAAAAACTCTTCATTCGTTTTAGTCGATTTTAAACGATCCGTTAAGAATTCTATAGCCGCTACTTCATCCATAGGATGCAATAGCTTGCGTAAAATCCATGCTTTTTGCAATTCGCTTGGAGTCATGATTAATTCTTCACGACGCGTACCAGAGCGATTGATGTTAATAGCAGGAAATACACGTTTTTCAGCAATACGGCGATCCAAATGCAATTCCATATTACCCGTACCTTTAAACTCTTCGTAAATGACTTCATCCATCTTCGAGCCCGTGTCTATCATGGCAGAAGCGATAATGGTTAAACTACCCCCTTCTTCGATATTACGCGCAGCACCAAAAAAGCGTTTAGGCCGTTGTAGCGCATTGGCGTCTACACCCCCGGTTAACACCTTGCCTGAAGCAGGCACGACAGTATTGTACGCACGTGCTAAACGTGTAATGGAATCTAATAAGATAACCACATCGCGTTTATGTTCCACCAAGCGCTTCGCTTTTTCAATCACCATTTCGGCCACTTGTACGTGTCGTGCTGCGGGCTCATCGAAAGTACTGGCGACAACTTCACCGCGTACAGAACGCTCCATTTCCGTCACTTCTTCAGGACGTTCATCGATCAATAATACAATTAGGTAACATTCAGGATAATTAGAGGCGATAGATTGTGCCAAGTTTTGCAGCAACATGGTTTTACCCGCTTTAGGCGGAGAAACGATCAAGGCACGCTGTCCTTTACCTATAGGCGTAATCAAATCAATAGCACGTGTCGTTAAGTCTTCGGTAGTGCCATTACCGCGCTCCATGCGCAAACGCTCATCTGCAAATAAAGGCGTAAGATTTTCAAAGGGGATTTTATTGCGGGCCATTTCTGGCGCTTCAAAGTTGATTTCATCCACCTTAAGCAGCGCGAAATAACGTTCGCCTTCTTTAGGAGGGCGAATTTTACCTGAAATGGTATCGCCGGTACGCAAAGAGAAGCGGCGGATTTGGCTAGGAGAAACATAAATATCGTCCGGGCCATGTAAATAAGATTCATCGGCATAGCGTAAAAAACCAAAGCCATCGGGTAAGATTTCTAACACACCGTGACTAGAAATATCTTCATTATTTTTAGCTTTTGCCGTTAAGATTTTAAAAATAATATCTTGCTTGCGCGTTCGCGCCAAGTTCTCTAAATTCAACTCTTCCGCTAAAGCCATTAATTCTGTAGGTTGCTTACGTTTTAATTCTGTTAGGTCCATAAATATCCTGTTTTTGATAGATAACATTTGGGCGGCTCGCAAGCCGCCCCTACACGCCAGATGCGTTATTAGGGCCTTAAAATTCAATGAATCGCATCGGCAAATAAACGCTTGAGATACAAGAAGTTATCGTCACTACTCACATCCTTTTTCAAGGCGGTGCTCGCAGATAGGCGAATAATTACAAGTTATCCTTGAGTTATTGCAGTTTGGGGGATTATGTGGATGTGCTCAAATCTTAAAGGTTAGAACCGCCACACTCATTTCATTGAAGAATAATGGTCATACAGAACAATTTAGCACAGTTCTCATAACAATGCAAGACACAATACCGTTTATTTTTGATAAACGGTATGCGCTAAGCATGCTCATTCAGCCATGCCTTTAGATCCGTTTGGCTTAATACACCTGTTTTCGTTGCCGCGACGCTACCATTTTTAATTAACAACAAGGTTGGGATCTGTCGAATAGCAAATTTTGCTGGGGTTTCAGCGTTAGCATCTACATCCATTTTAACAAACTTTACTTTGTCGGCAAAAAATTCCGCAACTTGCTCTAAAACGGGGGCCAACATACGGCAAGGACCGCACCATTCTGCCCAAAAATCAATCAAAACTGGCTTGTCAGCCTGCAAAACTTCCTGTTCAAAGTCCGCATCGGTGACATTTGATATCCAATCAGTCATAAATTATACACCTCATTATCACTAGGAAATTGCATCATACGCCAATCTTAAAAAAACTACAA
>VFJT01000154.1 GCA_009885935.1 Gammaproteobacteria bacterium | reverse complement strand
TGGCTTTACGCCCCATTGCTTGGGTTGCCGCTACTGTTTCTTTGGCCCCGGCTTCATCATTGCGATAGCTAATAACGACATCCGCCCCTTCTTTAGCAAAAGCCAATGCCATTTCACGCCCCATACTACGGCTTGCACCCGTAACAATGACTTTTTTGTTTAGGAATTTCATATAGATACTCCATAATATCTGTAACGCAAACACTCTAGCTGATTCTTTTATTTTTGTCAATTATGTAGTAAAATAGATCTATAATAACTTTTTACGTAGGATCAACATGTACATTGAATTATTGAAAGAAATGTTTACCGAAATGGTAGAAAAGAAAGATGTTTCTCTTGTGTCAAAATATTATCATCTAGATTTCAAAATGTATGCTAATGGCACCCATCAAAATTATGATGAATTATATGAATCTCATGAAAAAATTTATAAAACGGATATTCAATACAAGGTGCGATATGATAATGAAACTTTTTTGGAAGATGCAGAGAAATGTTCGGGTAGAATTTTTATTACTCTTTCTTGGCCAGGTAAAGACTCCATTGAACTAGAGTTAGTACTCATTGCAGCATTTAAAAATAATACAATTTATCGTATCTGGGAAACATGCTATCCAGATTGGTCTCAATTGGAAACATTTAAAAAGGTTATGGATCTGTAGCAGATATCCAAACCACCTTCAAATCCCTATGCACCACTGCTGCGGCTAAATAGTCCTCTGTAAGCGCGTGACTATGCACTTGCCACTCGTGACAGTCGAAAGAAGGCGCATCGCAGGCTAACACCGTGGATAATGCCTCATCGCCTACACTCACTTCACAGGCTTGTAAGGATAAACTTAATCCAGAGCCTATTGCTTTTAACAAAGCTTCTTTGCGCGTCCATACATTAAAAAAAGCGCGTCGTTGAGCATCGCCACTTAAGGCATTAATTTGTCTAGCCTCATTGGCCGTAAAAAAACGCGCTGCAATATCCGCCATTTCTACTATTCGCGTCATATGTTCCACATCGACTCCTATTGGATGATGGTGGCCTATGCCTATTAAAATATGATCGTCACTATGCGACACATTAAACTGCAGCGTCGTATCAACCACATAAGGCTTACCCTGCGGCCCATATTGAAAAGCTATATCTGCAGCTTTTTTATTGAGATACGATGACACTATAGAACGCAATAGCCCGCGCGCAGCAACAAAGCGTTTTCTATCGCGTTCAAAATGATAACGCGCTGCGCGTTGCTGCTCATCTTGATTTAACACACTATAGAAAGAAGATAATAATTCTTCTGTCACTGGCAGTGTTTGTACGTAAAGATATACTTCATTATGACTGGCAACAGGGATATTTAATGATTTATTAGCAAGCATGTTAGCCTTCAATCGCATGGGTGGCCACTAAGTGATGATAACTGTCTAAGCGCAGCGGGTTAATCTCGCTTTTTTCTACGGCTTCTTTCAGAGCACAACCCGGTTCGTGTTTATGTTCACAATTGCGAAATTTACAGCGCCCTTCGTAGGGTTTAAATTCAATAAACCCTCTGAAAATATCCTGCCGCGTCATAGACCATAAATTAAAACGCCGCACTCCTGGTGAGTCTATAAAATCGCCCCCACCGCTGAAATGATACAATCTCGATGCAGTAGTCGTATGTTTACCCAATTCACTGGCTTCTGAAATCTTGCCTATGACCAAGGTTTCTTCTGGAATCAACGCTTGAATCAAGGAGGATTTTCCTACACCCGATTGGCCTACAAAAATACTGGTGCGATCGACCAAACAGCGGCTCAACACCTCTAAACCTTGATTCTTGCTGATCGACGTTGCAATAACCGGATAGCCTATTTTTTCGTAGAGGGCACACAGCTCAAGCACCTTTGGGTTATCCAGATCGATTTTATTACACACTAGGATGGGGGTTAACTTTAGAACCTCCGCAGCGACCAAGTAGCGATCGACAATTTCCATACTAGGCTCTGGTTTTAGGGAAATAACGATGATGATTTGATCTACATTCGCCGCTAAGGGTTTTAATTCCTGATTGGCATCTAAGCGATTGATGACCGTGCGCCGTGGCTGCAGTGCCGTAATGACCCCTATTTCAGCACTGATGGCGCGAAAAATCACCCTATCGCCCGCAACGGGAGACTCTATGTTTTGTCGCAAGGAACACAAG
>VFJT01000063.1 GCA_009885935.1 Gammaproteobacteria bacterium | reverse complement strand
TGTGCAATGATGTGCAATCCATTCAAATCTTGCTTTAACAGTTCATAGTCCGAAAGCAGAAAAATTTGTTCTTTTTCATCTGCAGCTAAAGATTGAATGTATTCCAATGTTTCTTTGCCCAATTGAAAATGTTTGAGTTGTATCTGCGTGCTTTCATTCAAAATGCTTTCAAACCGTGCGCGCCAAGCGCCGTGTATGGAAGTATCATCGTCTAAAATAATAACTGTATCATTAGAGTTTAGGGCTATTTCTTCTGCAATCCAGTAGGGTGCTTTCACTCTAGGAAAGGTGAGCGTAATAGTAGTACCTTTACCCGGTTCAGAGGCGATATGCATTTCGCCTTGATTGTGCTCCAAAGTTTCCCAAACTTGAGTTAAACCTAGTCCGTGTCCCGATTTTTTACCCTCGGTTACAGCCGTTTTATGCATGATTTTGTCAATCAATTCAGGCGACATGCCTTTACCTGTATCTTGAATAATGATCTTAACCCATTCATTATTCACTTCTAACTGTAAATCTATTTTTCCTGGCTGATTGTCGAAAGCATCTACTGAATTGTTGATTAAATTAGACAGCATACGCTTAAAAGCGCTGGATCCTATTTTAATAAAGGCAAAATGGCTATGGCTTTTAAAATGACCGTCAAATTTAATGGCTAAATTCTCGTATTGGTACTTTTTGGCGCTTAAGGATTCTATCAAAACAGCAGACACTAAAATGGGTTGACGTTCTTCACTTTCAGTTGCATCCATCTTGTCTTTTTTCTGGTATTGATGTAATAAATGGTTCGCTATATCTCCTATAGTGATAGCGGCTTCTCTTAACGCAATGCGATCTCCCTCTGGAATTTGCGTGCAAGCCTTTACAATCATTACCAAGCTCGCCAATGGAGAACGTATATCGTGTGCCACTTGATTGGCAAGTTTGGTGAATTTTTCTTGTTGCTGCAGCTGAATTTCATTTTCAAGTTTTAAACGTTCAGCTTCCTTCTGTCTGGTAATATCAATAGATGTTCCAACTATACCAATAACATTACCTTGCTCATCATACAAAGGTGCTTTAACCGCTGTAAAATATTTTAGCTCTCCAGTAATAATATCTTCAATCGCTTCCTCCTGAGATAAAATTTCTCCAGTTCGCATTACCTTTTCATTATGCTGTTTAATCTGATTGGCCATTTCTTCTGGATAGAGTTCATACAGTGTTTTACCCACATAAGCGTCACGAGTCAAAGCACCAGTCTCTTTAAAAACGGCTTCATTACCGCCTAGAATAACACTATTGACATCTTCCCAATAAAGAGGTGCCGGAATAATAGAGGCGATTTTATCAAGCTCATCTAATATTTTTACATTGCCTGCTACATATTCTTTTTGCTTCTGCGCAGTGATTTCAATAGAAGTGCTTACACTTCCAGTGAGAACCCCATTATCATTATATAAAGGAGCTTTTACTGTAATGAAATATTTAAATTTTCCAGTAGCAATATCTCTGATTTTTTCTTCTCGGGACAAGGTTTCTTTTCCATGTATAACTTCATCATGATGTTCTTTTATACAATCTGCTATTTCATATGGAAATATATCATAAAGAGTTTTTCCAATGATTTCTTCATGAGAAGTTGCGCCAATGTTTTTTAGAAAAGTTTTATTTGCCCCTAAAATAACACAACTAGCATCCGTCCAATAAATCGATATTGGTAAAGTTTCTACGATAGAATTCATGCATTCATGTGGTTGCAAGTTTTTTGTCACTTCTTATCTCCATTTCAATATATTTACTAAATGTTTTATCAGTGATAACTTCCCATTTGAAACCCAGTTGTTGCAAAATATGTTCAGTTCTATCTTGTAAAACTCGGATAGCGGTTGTGTCCATAAATGAGCCATCTAGCCAACCTTGGTGGAGTAAAAATTTTTGAATTATTTTTTGGTATTTAGGATTATCTAACTGCATTAGTATTATATCAGAGAATTCCTCAAAAGGTAACATTTTAATATCATAAAATTCATTTTGATTAAAAAATTCTGCTATATTATATAAATTAGGATTAAATATGTGAAAGTTTTGATTGCTGAGCTGGGCTTTATCAAATAACTTAACAATGGCTTGTGCAGTCAAATCTGCAGGCGATATTTCCTCAAAATTTATGGCTTGGGTGGTAATTCCTAGCTTTAATAAACAATTGATGCGGTTAAAAAAAGCATTATCTTTAATATTTTCTGGGGGAATACCACCATTTAAAATGAACGCTAGGTTACCTATGCGATAAATATTGCCTATCACTCCTTGTTTACGGTATTCAACAACGGCTTGCTCCCCTTGATATTTAGTTTCTGCATAAGCGGTGAATCGTTTTTCTAAGTTAGTGCCAGTATCATCTTCTGTAAAACAGAAATAGTCGCAGTTAGAGATGTGGCCTTGATTTAAAACGGAGGTGGTAGAGATATAATGAAAGTCTTTTAACTTTGTCAAGCAGGATAGCTTTAACAAATTAACCGTTGCACAAACATTAACTGAATAAAATTTTTCAGGCTCACCATAATGCTTGGTAAATGCTGCGCAATGAATGATACTATCTATACTATTAATCAGTAATTCGTACGTTACTTCGGAAACGCCAAAATTTTCTTTTTCGATATCAGCTTGCAACAAAGTGATTCGTTGACAACCCATGTCACGTAAGTTTTTATCAAAATAGAATCGAAATTTTTGATTAACTCTATCAAATGCATCAAGATCTGAGCTGGCTCTAACTAATAAGAAAATGTTATAATCAGTTAATATTAAAAGTTGGTTCAGTAAATTACAACCCAAAAACCCTGTAGCACCCGTCAACAAAATGTTAACGATTTTCTTTTTTTTATGGTCTAATACTGGTTTATTATTGTTGCTCCAATAAGTTTCCAGCTTATCTTGCATCTCTTTGTCGATTACATTGCGCTGTTCATAATTCAATTTAAATCGAATTAAATTCCCCTTTAAATTGCTTTTCATCAATGGAATGCTTTTAGAGATTTTTTCAGGGGTTTTCAAATTAAACACATCGGTAACGCTGATACTGAAATTAACTTGCAATTTAGCCACGAGCGCAATGGCCTTTATTGAGTCCCCCCCTAGTCTAAAAAAATCATCGTTAATTCCAATCTTTTCTAGGCCTAAAATTTGAGAAAATGCCATGCACAGCAATTCTTCTCTCACATTATTGGGAGGTATGTAGTCCTCATTGCGGACAAATTCAGCCTCAGGCAGCGCGTTTCGATCTAACTTACCGTTAATAGTGAGTGGTAATTCCTTCAAATGGATAAAGATATTGGGCAACATATATTCTGGTAATTGCGTTGCTAAATATTCATCCAATATAGCACTCTCTATTTTTTGCTCTGCTAGATAATAGGCCACTAAATATTTATTATTTATATGCTCGCTATAGTTTCTTTCATCTTTTTTCATTAGCACAATAGCGAAGTTAATTCCTGGATAAGCGGCTAATTTATTTTCTATTTCACTTAATTCTATGCGATATCCGCGCATTTTAACTTGAAAGTCATTGCGGCCGATATATTCTAAATTTCCATCGGGGTGCCAGCGCACTAAGTCACCTGTTTTGTAAAGGCGCGCATTTTCCCCCATGCTTTTTTCTTCTGACGTTTGAAATGGGTTAGCAATAAATTTTTCGCCTGTCAGTTTAAGCTGATTCAAATAGCCTCTGGCAAGACCGGTTCCACCGATGAATAGCTCACCAATGACACCAATAGGGTGCAGTAATTTTTCAGAGTTTAATACATAAGCTGTTGTATTCATAATGGGCTTGCCAATTAAATTAACTTCGGCGCTTTTAAGCTGTAACCCAGTGCTGTAAATGGATGCTTCTGTAGGACCATAATAATTGTATAATTCATGCTTATTAGACCAGTGTGATGCTGTTTTTTTATCGCAGGGTTCTCCTGCATAAATTATTCCTTGTAATGATGGATAATCTATTTTAGGCAGGTTAGCGAGCATAACGGGTGGGAGATAGGTGTAGTCAATTTTATTTTTATTAATGTATTCGGCAATCAAATTAATATCATGCCGCATTAAATTGTTTAAAATATGTAATTCATGCCCATTTAAAAGAGCTGCAAAAAATTCTGATATTGACACATCAAAGACATAGCTGCTAAAGGCTGTTATTTTTAGTGTCTTTTTAATTTTTAGACTTTTTCTTGAATACACCTTGTTCATTGAAAATATTGTGTTTATGACGCTTCTATGTTCAACCATTACACCTTTTGGTTTTCCCGTTGTTCCGCTGGTATAAATGACATAGGCAAGATCTGTGCTATTGGCAGTTGAGATTAGATCAATATTTTTTTGTTTTACTAAAATGGTCTGTAAACTATGGGCGTCAACTTCAATAACACATCTGTTTTGTGGAAGTTGAAGCTCGGAAAAACATAGTCTATTTTTGAAAATTTCATTAGTCAAAATGATTTTTACTTTAGTATCTTCTAAAATAGAACTAATTCTTTCGGCGGGGCATGTTAAGTCTAGCGGCACATAAGCCGCTCCTGATTTTAATACGCCTAAAATAGAAATGAGCATGTGCTCATTTCTTTCTAAGAGCAATACAATGAGCTCATCTCTTTTTATTGTGTGATTGTTCTTCAGATAATAAGCCAACTGATTTGCCCTTTCATTTAGCTGTATATAGGTTAATTTGGTCTCTTCATATACAACAGCAATATTATGCGGGGTTCTTTTTACCTGCGCTTCAAATAGCTCCGTTAAGGTGGTGTTTTTAGGGTAATAACCGCGGGTGCTATTAAATTCATATAATAGCTGCTGTTTTTCCTCTGGGAGCGTTATATCTAATATTGATAATGGGGCGGAAATATTTTCCAGCAACTCATTTAAAAGGTTAAAGAATCGTGGCAGTAAAGTAGAAGAGAAATATTCAGGAAAAAGATCGGATATGATATCGCAACTAAAAAAATAATTACCATTCCGTTCTTTATATTTTACGCTTAAATTATAATTGGCAATTTGCGGATAGCTTTTTGCTACATATCGCTTATCTTGAATAACCAATTCAAGCGGGCGAACCATATTTGAATAAATGAAGCTGGGTATTGAGCCTACATTTAATTTACCACTTAATTTTATTTTTGCAATTTTCTTGAAGGTGGTAGCTTGCTCGCGCCATGTATTTATAACAGATAAATAAGTGTCATTTTCTGAAAAATTCATAGGCAATATAAAATTATTTATGAAACAACCTTCGAGAGTTTTATTCCTGCGAATATTAACTGGATAACTAATAAGCACATCTATTGAATCAAAAAGTTTGTGGGAAAATATCCCCCAAGCTAAAAGTAACAAATTGAATAAACTAATGTCACATTGCTGCCTGAGTTGAATTAGTTTTTCTTTAAGCTCGCCAGGTAAAATGTCTGTGTAATATTCGATAGATTTTTGAGGGCGCACAGCCGGGTAATTAACTTCCTCTCTGAAAAAATTTACTTTCTCCAAATAATCCATGACAAAAATTTCTTCTATTTCTTCAGCAAGGTCGGACTCTTGCATTATTTCATCAATATATTCATTAGGCGGTATAAGTTTTATTTTTTGATCAGCTATAGCGTGGTTCAAATCTATGACAAACTTATCTACACTTTGAGCATCCATAAGAACATGGTGAATGTTAAATAAGATGACATAATGATGATGGTCATTTATCCAAATGATATTTAGCTTAATTGCTGACGCATTTTCAATATCATGTGGTTGCTGAATTAAAGTTTTCTCAAGCTCAGAGAATTCTGATTTGCAACAGTTAAATGTATTTATTTCGGCCGATAATTCTTCGTGAACACAAGAAAATAACTTATTTCCTTCAAAAGAAAAAGTTTGTCGTAAATATGATTTTGCATGAATCAACTCTTGGAGCTTTTCAACAACTAATTCTGTTTCTACTTCGGTTTTGACAGTATAAGAAAAACTTAAATTATAATTGCCCCCATCAGGAGCTAGCTGCCAAGCGAAAAATAGCGGTAATAAGCTATTGTGTGCTGGATATTTTTGAACTATGCCGGACATGCTTACTGCTCGGAAAATTTAGCAAAGGATTCAGGGAGTAAATCACCTTGTGCAAAATTAAGAGGTATGTGTTGTTCAATCTGTAATAATTCTTCTGGTGACAGTTCCAAATAAGCCGCATTGACATTTTCTTCCAAATGAGCAACTTGTTTTGTCCCTGTGATAGCAACTATATTGTCAGCCTGACTTAAAACCCAAGCCAATGCAATTTGTCCGGGAGTTACACCACGATTAAGCGCTATTTCTCTTAACACTTGCATCATCTGCAGATTATGCGTAATATTTTCATCTTGAAAGCGCGGTAAAATTCTACGTAAATCATCTTTTTCTAAAGTGTCTATGCTCTCAATAGTTCCGGTAAAAAAACCTTTGCCCATAGGGCCATGCGCCACAAAACCAATATTAAGCGCTTGGCACAAAGGGATGATTTCCTCTTCAGGTTTTCTGTGCCATAAGGAATATTCAGACTGAATGGCAGTGAGTGGATGAACTTTATGTGCTCGGGCAATGGTCTTTGCAGAAACTTCAGATAAACCAATATGACGTATTTTTCCTTCGGCCACTAAGTCGGCAAATGCGCCCATACTTTCTTCTATAGGGGTATTGGGATCGGCCCGGTGTAAATAAAACAAATCGAGATAATCTACCTCTAAACGGTTTAAACTGGCTTCACAAGAACGTTTGATATAATCGGGGCGGCCATTGACGCCAGTAAATTCTCCTGTTTCAAGATTTCTCACCATTCCGCATTTACTAGCAAGTATTATCTTTTCTCTATCCCCTTTTAGCGCTTTAGCTAAGAGCTTTTCATTGTGCCCTAAGCCATAGCAATCCGCGGTGTCAATATGGGTTATCCCTAATTCTATGGCACGATGAATGGTTCTAATGGATTCTAGATCATTGGTTTTGCCATAACATTCTGACATGCCCATACAACCTAGACCTAGATTAGAAATCTGTAATGGTTTTATGCCTAATAGTTTTTTTTTCATAATAATTTTTTCCTATTCAAGATGTGAATTACGTCAACTTAGGACACTCTATTCCATCGAATAACCTGGGCTATAACCCCGCTGCGCACTTCAAATATCTTACAGTGTGGTTAATACGCCTACGCCAATTAGCGCGGATTGTACACCCATTCTGAAACTTTATCTAGTCGTTAGTATTAAATATTTAAAAAATTGAATACAGAACACTGTAATTAACATTAGTTGGTCATAAAGCAAAATGAAGGTGCTAATTAGCGTTAGGTCATCGGTGAATGTCGCTCTATATCACTCAGAATTTCTATAGTACTGCAGATTATTACGTACTATTGCAATTTAGGTAGGGTTGATTTATTCTTCGGGCTAATAATTCTGGCGATTAAGCAGGGCGGCTCTAAATGATAAGCGAAACGATGATCTGTCGTAGGACTAACCCTCTGTGGTTGCCCCTGTCGGGCAGGCACGGGGGCCTGCCCCTACGAAAATAAGGTTGACATTCGTTAAGGCTCACGAACGTTCCCACAAACAAGCCATACTGAATGATAAGAATATTACACCGGAGGTTCACATGTTCAAAATAGGCTCTTTTAAGGCTATAGGCACTAGGCTAAACAAAAAAATTGAGCGTAGCATCAATGACTTTGGCCCCCCATTTACGCTGTTTTCTCTCTTGGGGCTACTATATTATTGCCTATTTTATTTTGCCTGGGTTGTGTTATTTGGAACAGGGATAAACCAGGAAGGCCTTATTTTACGGCTGATTGCAACCTTTTTATGCCTAGGATTGCTTTTAAGGGGGCAATGGCCCGAAATAGCGAAAAAATGGCTACCGATTTATTGGTATATAACGCTGACTTATTGTCTACCTTTCTTTTTTACCTGGCTGTTTTTGCACAATCCAGCCTCTCTTCTGCGACTGATGGCCTTTAGCAGCATCATTTTTTGGTTAGTATTATTAGTGGATTGGGTGAGCGCTTTAATTTTATTTTTTCTAGGTGTTGCTGCGGCAATAGGGGCATCTAGTCTAAATCACACTGTTTGTCCTCTAACGCATTATGTTTATAGCATATTCTCGATATATGCAGGATTTCTTATCTTGGTCGCACTATTGGCCAAGAATAGGAAACACTTGGAAACCCAGAAAAAATTAAAAACAGCGGAAGCCCTAGGCTCAGGAATTGCACATGAAATGCGCACGCCACTATCGGCTATCATCATGGGCATTGAGGGGGCCAAAAAATATTTCCCGGTGTTGATAGACACTTACCAACTGGCCAAAAAAAACAATTTAGAAGGCCTGCAAATTATTCCTTCCAGGCGCTTTGAGGTGTTATCTACTTTATTTGACGATATAGAAAGGGAAGCAAAGTTTGGGCATGTGATTATGGATATGCTGCTTTGTAATGTAAAACCGGTTGTTTTTAAGAAAAATGCGGCAGAAGTACTAAAAATAAGCGATTGCATCCACAAAGCGCTGCAGCATTACCCATTTTCTGAAGGACAAGAAAGTCTTATCCATTGGAATCATGACAACGATTTTTCTTTTATGGGTTCAGAAGAGTTGGTTGTACATGTTGTGTTGAATTTATTAAAAAACGCTTTATATTATATATTAACAGCGGGTAAAGGGCAGATTGATTTATGGCAAACAATAGAGCGCAAGGCTAATGTTTTGCATTTTAAAGATACGGCCACTGGCATATCTCAGGATGTACAAGACATTCTATTTCAACAACTTCTGGGCCATAAGTCCAATAGAGTAGGCTTAGGCTTGGCCTTTTGTGCCAGGGCGATGCAAGAGCTGGGTGGCAGTATTGAATGCCATACTGTTGAAGGAGAATTTAGCGAGTTTTTACTCTATTTTCCGAGAATTAAGGGGGTATAGGGTATTGCATAGTCTCCATCCCCAGGTATACAATCCGCTTTAGCCTGCGCGCTGTAGACCTTAACAAATATTACGGAGGATTCCCTATGACTTTACTAATCAGCCCACTATTTCACCCTACCACCACCATCTTAATAGACGATAATAAGACCTTCCTTAAAACATTAAGCCTGAAGCTAGATGACGATGCAATATACCATACTTTTAGTGATCCCAAAGAAGCGTTAGCCTATTGCACAGAAAATGCAAAGATAACCCCTATAGATGAAAATTACCTAATGGCAGATACAGAATCGCCCGATTCTTCACAACAAAATGTTACTTTACATACTAAAGAAATTAAAACAGCGCTGTTAAAACCAGAACGCTTTGATGTTATTTCCGTTATCGTAGTCGATTTTTCTATGCCTACATTGACTGGGGTGGAATTCATCGATCAATTAAGAGCCCAGGTTAAGAATAAATTTGCAAAAATAATCATGGTCACGGGCGAAGCCGATCATACTTTGGCGGTAAAACTGTTTAATGAGAAAAAAATAGATAAATTTTTCTTGAAAAATGAAGATGGCTTAGAAGAAAAAATAAATGCTGCTATCAATGAAATGCAAAAAGTTTATTTTTTAGACTTATGCACCACGCTGTTTAGCTCAATTGTTGAGAAGACAACGCCCATATTAAATGATGCAGCCTTTGCTAATGTCTTTGCAAAGATAAAAACCGATTTGAATAGTGTAGAACATTATCTGTGTGAAAACACCGGTAGTTTCATTTTGGTCGATAAAGACGGAGTGATGACGGTATTGGTCGTTAGAACCGAAGAAGATTTAGCCATGTATGCCGATATGGCGGAAGATCAACGGGTTCCGGCAGAGCTGGTGAAGAGAATTTTAAACGGAACTTTATTACCCTTTTTTGGCACCTTTGAAAAATTTATTGGCTCAAAAAGAGACGATTGGGTTGTTAATACGCATCTTGGTAGAAAAGTTCCAGGTAGAGAAGGATATTATTATTCTGTCATTGAGAGCAGAAAAGTACCGTCGTTGCCTGATGTTCAACATATAGCTAGTTTTGCGCATTATATGCAGGCGGTGAATGCTTAATTAAAGGGCAGGCACGGGGGCCTGCCCCTACGGTTGGCCCCTTTACTCCCCTAAAATTATATTCACCTTTGCCGCGCAAATGAAATCATTTTCGGATAAACCACCCACGCTATGCGTGTTATAGCGAATCCAGCAGTGGTCATAATGGACTTCTAGATCAGGATGATGATCTTCTTGATGCGCCATCCAGGCTACCGCATTTACAAAAGCCATGGTTTGATAATAGTTCTTAAAACTCACGCGCCGTTCAATACTCTTACCATCACGGGTCATACTCCAGCCCAGGGTTTCCTTATTCAGATAAGTTTGGCATATTTCTGCACTTAGGGGCTCAGGAGAGGGGTTGCATTTTTTATGGGCTAAATGGGTCATGATAAATTCTCCAAAAGATATGGCTGCTTACTGTATGTGAATCTGCACCTAGGAGCAACACCTGTGATTATTGCTACAAGGGCAGGCACGGGGGCCTGCCCCTACGTTTTATATTATTGCATCGTAGAAAACCTGGTTGCAACGTATACCTAAAATAGGGTATGCTAAGCCTAATTTTTGCGCATGTAGGGATGGTTTTTATGGTTGTTGATCAGTCAGTGGTACATTTTTTTACCGATGCCAGTACTATAGTCAAAGGCGTGATGTTGGTTTTATTGGGTGCCTCTCTAGTTTCTTGGACCATTATCTTTCAAAGAAGTTCATTTTATCGCCGTTTAAGCAAATTGGCGCGTCAATTCGAAGAAACATTTTGGTCAGGCCTAGATTTAACGCAGTTATATGCCCGTGTGGCGCAAAAAAAAGCACCGCATTTGGGACTCGCCGCTATCTTTCAAGCGGGTTTTGAATCTTTTACTCACGCTAAAAAAGAAGCTTTGCCGCAAGATATCACCCTAGAAAATGCAGAACGCGCCATGGCCATTGCTGAAAACCGCGAAATAGATGAAATTGAGCAATATTTGCCTATTCTCGCTACCATAGGTTCCACTAGTCCTTATGTTGGTTTGTTTGGCACGGTGTGGGGTATCATGACTTCATTCCAAGCTCTGGGCCAAAGCGAGCAAGCCACCATTGCCATGGTTGCACCAGGCATTTCGGAAGCTCTGATTGCCACCGCCATGGGTTTATTTGCCGCTATTCCGGCCGTTATTGCGTATAACCGCTATTCGCGTAGCGCAGAGCGCCTCACCAATCAGTATACGGCTTTTCGCCATGAACTAACGGGTATTTTACAGCGCCGTTTATATAAACCCGGCAAAGGGCACGAGGAATAAAATATGTCTTATTCTAGACAGGGCGGCTCGCGAGCCGCCCCTACATACACCAGAAAACGCAGCTCTAGACGCGCCATTGCCGAGATGAATGTGGTGCCATACATAGATGTGATGTTGGTGTTATTGGTTATTTTTATGATTGCAACGCCCTTATTAACCCCTGGCGTTAAAGTACAATTGCCCCAAGCACAAGCGCAAGCCCTAGAAGATCACAACAGTAAACCCTTAATTATTTCGGTAGATCAGCAAGGACGTTATTATTTAAATACTAATGTTAACCCACAGCAAGCTTTAAACGCACACGATCTAGTGGTCAAAGTGGCAGCACGTCTGCAAATTGAAAAAAACCAAGGTCAAAAATCGGTGGTTATGGTGAAAGGGGATACGCATGCCAGTTATGGCCAAGTGGTAGGGGCGATGGTTTTATTGCAACGGGCGGGTGTGGCGCAGGTGGGTTTGATCACCCAAAATCCCCCTCAAGGAGCCGCATAATGCAAGCGCGCTTTAAGCAAAGCTTTGGGTATTCTTTTTTCTTTCATATAGTGCTTGCCATTATTTTCTTTGTTTCATTGAGCGATAGCCTCATCACTATTCCGCCCGCATCCAGCGCAAAGGAAGTACAAAACAATAAAGAAATAGTCAACGCCGTGGCCATCTCCGAAGACGATTTAAGCAAGGAAATACGCACCCAACAAGCGGCCGATAATGCAGTTAAAGCCAAAGCAGCTAATGAAGCGCGTCAATTGGCTGCCGCCAAAGCACAAGCTTTAGCGCAAATTCAACAAGCCAAACAAGAACAAGCCGCAATAGCCGTGAAACAACAAGCGGATGCTAAGAAAGCAGCCGATCAATTAGCGCAATTGCAAGCACAGCAAAAACAAGCGGCACAACAATTGGCGCAAACCCAAGCACAAACAGCGGCTGCTAAAAAAACAGCGGATGCAGCGGCAGCACAAAAAGCAGCCGATGCCAAGCGGCAGGCACTACAGCAAGCGCAAAAGGCCTCAGCAACTGCAAATAATAATGTGCAAACACAAAATGAAATCAATCGTTATGTAGGTTTAATAACGCAAGCCATACAGGCACAATGGACGCAGCTACCGGGTGCCGCACAACAGAAACTAGCAACGACGATGATTATACGCTTGGCTGCAGATGGTACGGTGTTGCAAGTGCAGAATGTAGGCAGCAGCGGTAATCCCGCCTTGGATCGTTTGGCTTTAACGGCGGTTTATAAGGCTTCGCCTTTGCCCGTACCCGCCGATCCCAGTTTGTTCGCCAGTTTTAGAGAGTTGAAGGTTAAATTTAGTGATACTTAGTAGGGGCAAACCCCCTGTGGTTGCCCTGGTTAGGGCGGGCACGGGGCCCCGCCCCTACGAAAAAAACGATGCGTTACTTTTTTAGAGAGTTAAAAAGCGATCATGAGAAAATATGCCCCTAATAAATTCCGCTCCCTAACGGTCGCGGCTCGATGCCTGGCGTTGATGCTGTTTTTTTGCAAGCCAGCCCTGGCGGCGCTAGACATAGAAATTACCCGCGGTGTGGTACGCACTATTCCTATTGCGATTGCGCCCTTTGATGTGAGTAATCCCAATGGTCCTAACGATATGGCGCGTATTATTGCCAATGACTTAAATCATTCTGGGCAGTTTCAAGTGATGCCGCAAAACCGTTTACCGCAACAACCACACGATGCGGATGCCATCAGCAGCGATTTATGGAAGACTTTGGGCTTGGATGATTTGGTGATAGGCAGGGCAGTACCTACGGGTAGTGGTCAGACCAAAGTGGATATGACTTTATTGGATTTATTTCACAGCACTCAAAGTACACCAACCATTTTGATGCAACGGTCTTATACCGTCGCTAATAGCCAAACTCGTGCCTTGGCACATCATATTAGCGATGTCATCTATGAAAAATTAACGGGCGAAAAAGGTGTTTTTTCTACTCGTTTGGCTTATGTTACAGTACAACCTATGCCCAATAATCCTCGCCATAAGCTCTATTCGCTGATGGTAGCTGATGTAGACGGCCATAATGCCAAACCGCTTTTAACCTCTACACAACCGATCATGTCACCGGATTGGTCACCTGATGGTGGCTCCATTGCGTATGTTTCTTTTGAAACCAAATTGCCGCAGATCTTTACTTCCGATGTGGCTACAGGACGACGCCGCTTAATTTCTAGTTTTGCGGGCATCAATGGTGCCCCTGCATTTTCGCCCGACGGCCGGTCCTTGGCGGTAGCGTTGTCTATGGGTAGAACCAACCCTAACATCTATACCATCGATCTAGGCAGTGGCCGATTAACCCAACTAACCAACGACGCAGCGATTAATACCGAGCCTAGCTGGGCGCCGGATGGTCAATCCCTATTGTTCACTTCCGATCGCGGCGGTGCACCGCAAATCTACAGGATTGATTTAGGCAGCTTACAGGCGCAACGTATCACCTATATAGGTGCTTACAATGCCAGCGCAGCCTATTTACCGGGTAGTAGCACAAAGATTTCTTTGTTGCATAGAGATGATAGAGGGTTTAATATAGCGATCTACGATTTACAATCAGGGACGATGCAGACTCTAACACAAGGAGGCAGCATAGAATCGCCCAGTCCGGCGCCTAATGGCCGGATGATAGTTTATTCCACAAATGTCGGTGGTCGACGTATGTTGGGAATGGTTTCGAGCAATGGACAAGTGAATATCCGTTTGCCCGAAGTTTCCGGGGATGCACAAGCGCCCGCTTGGTCACCCTATAAAGGTTAAATAAATAATGAGGAGTACTCTAATATGAAAGCAAGTTTAAAATGGGCGATGATGCTGTTGATCGCTGTGGCCTTGGCAGCATGCTCATCTAAATCTGATGATAAAAATACAACGAGCGTTGTGGGTGGTGATCAGGCTACGAGTGCTGGTGTAGGTAGCAATCCAGATTTTGATGACAGTATGGATGCGCGTATGGCTAAGATCCTAGGCATAGAAAAAAATACAGTTTATTTTGACTTCGATAGAGATGTCATTAAGGCCGATTACGTGCCACTATTGCAAACGAATGCCGATTATTTGAAAAAGCATCCTAAGGCACGTATTTTAATTGCCGGTAATGCCGATCCTAGAGGTAGCCGTGAATATAATATCGGTTTAGGGCAACGTCGTGCGGATGTAGTGCGCCAACGCTTGAGCATGATGGGTGTTGCTGCTAATCAAATGCGTACTGTGAGCTATGGTTCAGAAAAACCAGCGGTTTCTGGTAATGATGATTACGCTTATTCACAAGATAGACGTGGTGATATTACCTACGACAACGCGGGTTAATTAATACGTAGGGGCAACCCCCTGTGGTTGCCCATGTTAGGGCAGGCACGGGGGCCTGCCCCTACGGTTTTGTTTTGTGTCGCACAGATCGAGACTAAATATGAAATACTGTAAATTACTAGTCATCGGCTTAGGCTTTATCCTAGCCATGTCTACCTACGCGGCGCCGATCATCCAAGGCCAACCTGAAAATACGAGTTCCTATCCCTTGGCACAAAGTAACAATGCTCAGCAGGCGCCAACGATGCAAGTTGAAAGTAGCGGTAATGACCCTTCCGATTTAGTCAACACGGTCACTCAATTGCAACAGCAAGTTCGTGGCTTACAAGGACAATTAGAAGTACAGGCACATCAAATAGACCAACTCACTCAAGCACAAAAAAATATTTACTTACAATTAGAAAACAGATCGCCGGCTAATGCGGCTATAGACAGTGCTGCTGCGGCTTTAACAACGGTAACGGTTTCCACGGCAACGGCACCTAAAAATAGCGGCGGCGTCAGTGTTAAGCCTACAACTTCACCCACCGCAGCCACTAAACCCGCTGCTGCCGCTAATGCCACTGCCGCGAGTACAACAACGAGTAATGACGGTAAACAAAAAGCACTCTACGATCAAGGCTATCAACTCATTACCAAGCAACAATACAGTGAAGCCAGTGTAGTCATGAACGATTACTTAACTCAATATCCCAAGGGGGATTATGCGGCCAATGCGCATTATTGGTTAGGCGAAATAGGCTTAGTCGGTGGCGATTTAAACAGCGCGCAAACTCATTTTCAAGCGGTAGTCACGCAATTTTCCAATAGTCCTAAAGTATCGGATGCAGAATTGAAATTAGGCTATATTTACTATCAACAAGGCAAATGGGCTTTAGCCCGTCAAACCTTACAATCTTTGATAGAGCAATATCCCAATACATCAGCAGCAACACTGGCTACACAGCGCTTGCAGGATATGAACCAACAAGGAGTGTAGCGATTGTCGGCCGAAAAAATGCCATCGCTGTTACGTATTAGCGAGATTTTTTATTCTTTGCAGGGAGAAAGCGCTAGTGTAGGCATTCCCACCACCTTTATACGCTTAACGGGCTGCCCTTTGCGCTGTTATTATTGCGATACCGCTTATGCCTTCAGTGGCGGCGAAAAACTCAGCATAGACAGTATCCTAGAAAAAGTAACACTTTATCCTACACGCTATATCACAGTTACCGGTGGCGAACCGCTGGCCCAAGACAATTGTCATGAACTATTAAAGCAATTGTGTGATAAAAACTATTGCGTTTCATTAGAAACCAGCGGGGCCTTGTCGGTGGCCAAAGTGGATCTGCGTGTGATTAAGGTAATGGATTTAAAAACCCCCAGCTCTAAAGAATGTGATAAAAATGATTATACTAATATTAATTATTTAACCCCCATAGACCAAATTAAATTTGTCATAGGCGATAAAACAGATTTTGAATGGAGTGTAGAGATGATCCAGCACTATCAATTGGCACAAAAATGCCATTTATTGTTTTCACCTATAGCAGACGTATTGTCACCGACGGTATTAGCCGATTGGATCTTAGAACACGGCTTGCCAGTACGATTTCAATTTCAATTGCATAAATACTTATGGGGCAATGTGCCCGGGAAATAATCTATTATCGTAGGGGCAGGCCCCCGTGCCCGGGAAATAATCTATTATCGTAGGGGCAGGCCCCCGTGCCTGCCCTAAATAGATATAAAAGAGTAGTTATATACAATGAAAGTATCTCCCCCCCAAACCGAAACAGAACTATGGACACGCGCTTGTGGCATTGCACAACAAAGCTTGGGCGAAATGGCCTCAACCGTATCTATGACCATGCCACCCGATTTTCGCCGGAACAAAGGTTTTATAGGTCAACTATTAGAACGCGTTTTAGGCGCAACGGCAGGCAATCTGGCTAAACCCGATTTTACGCACTTAGGGATAGAATTAAAAACGTTGCCACTCAATGCCAATGGGCACCCTAAAGAATCTACCTATGTCAGCATTGTACCCTTGATGAGTAAAGAACCTTTATCTTGGCAACATTGCGAGCTCTATCAAAAATTACGCCGCGTTTTATGGATACCCTATTTTTTTGATAAATCACTAGAACCTCAGTATTGGTGTTTAAGCAATCCTATATTATGGTCGCCTAGTTTAGAGGAAGAGGCTATTTTGCAGGAGGATTGGCAAGAATTAATGAGTCGTGTGCAAATGGGACAATTAGATCAAATCGATGCGCGGCTAGGGCAATATTTACAAATACGTCCCAAGGCGACGAATGCGGATGTGCGTACCCAGGGCATAGGCAATAACGGCGAATGCATACGCACCTCGCCGCGCGGATTTTATTTGCGTACGGCGTTTACGGCGCGGATCGTAGGGGCCCGCCCCTACGAAATCAAACTCACCAACAATATCAACCCTACACCCAAACCATAATACAACCAGCGTTTATAAGACGAGGCATGGCCCGCATGATCACAACCGGTTGAAGAATGGCAAATAGCAATATATAAAAAGGTCCCCGCTGCAAGACTATTGAAATAACCTTCAAATAAAGTAAAATGTTGTTGCTGCACAATGAATCCTAGATTGCTGGCTAGAATAATGCCTACAGGGCTCGCTAGTGCCAAGACTATGAGTAAATGTTTTTGCGAGGATGCTTTAAAATCATAACGGCCTAAAACGGTGCCTAAAGCAAAGCCTTCCGAGCCTTTATGCATTAAAATGGCTATAGCTAAGGTTAGAAAGTGCTCGTAGTTTGGACTTAAGCCCAAAGCACAGCCTTCAATCAAAGCATGCAACGACAACACGATTAAAATCCAATAGGCAAACCAATGATGCGATTTTTTTTCTCGTACGTAAATGAGATGCGTAATGCCTTTCTCGCAAATTAACATAAACAAAAAAGAGGCTAGCCCCAAGGCAGTTAAGATGTATACGGTTTTGGAGCCTAAGGAAGGTGCTAAGTCCGTATAGGCTTCGGGTAAGAAGTGCAGTAGAGCAATACCGAAAAAAATACCTCGTGAGAGATATTCGACCAATACCAGAGTTTGTAAGCGCGCACCGCTATGATAAGCACGCGCTTTTGAACCAAAAAAATAAACAGCGTAAAAAGCAAAGATAGCTGCTGCGTATTGACTAGTGTAGAGGCTCCATTGCATTGTTATATACTCATTACACTTGAGGATCTGGCTAACCTAAAATTCACAGGGCTATTCGAGAGGGCGGCTCACGAGCCGCCCCTACAACATTCCGAGGCTCGTTTTGTAGGGGCGACTCACGAGCCCCCCTACAACATTCCGAGGCTCGTTTTGTAGGGGCGACTCGTGAGTCGCCCTTCCAAAACAGCCCTGTGAAGCACAATATCTCTATCTATTACCTTTTTAACAAGAAAAATCCAGCGCCACCATCTCGTAATATGCTCACCAACAAGGTTTTGTTACTGGTTTGGCTGTCTTTTGCCAGCTGATCCGTAGTCTCAACGCTTTTGTTCTCTATAGACAAGATAATATCTCCCGGGCGCAAGCCTGCCTGCCAAGCGGGTGTGCTTTCGCTTAGATCGAGGATTTGCACCCCTTTAACATGCCCATAACTCGGTACAATAGTATCGTAGTTTTGTAGCATAGTGCCAAAGAAGAAAGGGTCTTGATTGGCCACTTTATTTTCATACGCATTGGGATTAGCTGAAACTAACTTAATATTCATAGGCTTACCATTTCTGAGGATCCTTAAATCTATACTGCTGCCGGAACGCATTAAACCTATACTGTTTTTAACTTGTGACGCCGATTCTACTTTCTGGCCATTGACTGCGGTGATGACATCCCCCAATTTTAACCCAGCGGTATCTGCAGGCGATAAAGGACTCACCATGGTGATGATGGCCCCTTTAGAATCGTCATCATGGAAAGCAGTGGCCAATTCTGGCGTTAGCGTTTGCATCATAACACCTACAATACCGCGATCCACTTTACCGTATTTAATAATTTGATCGGCCACACTTTTAGCCATATTGGAGGGGATAGCAAAACCTATACCGACGTTACCGCCACTAGGTGCCAAAATAGCCGTATTAATACCGACTAATTCACCTTTAAGGTTAACTAAAGCGCCACCAGAATTACCCGGATTAATGGAAGCATCGGTTTGAATAAAGTCTTCATAACCTTCTATCCCCAAGTCGCTACGGCGCAAAGCACTGACTATACCGGAGGTTACCGTTTGGTCCAAACCATAAGGATTGCCAATAGCAATTACAAAATCACCGACAGCTAGTTTATCTGAATTGGCAAAAGGCAAGGAAACCAAATTAGTGGCTTTAATTTGCAACACGGCGATATCGGACTGGACGTCTTTGCCCACCAAATGCGCTTTGAAACGACGACCATCGCTCAAAGTAACCGTAAAAGTATTATTTTTATTGACTAAGTGGGAGTTGGTGATAACATACCCTTTAGCGGTGTCCATAATGACACCTGAGCCTATATTATAGCTTTTTTCCTCGCGTTTAGGATTGGGCGCAGCATTATTGCCTTCTTCTTCACTCAAAGCTGTTTTAGCGGCGGAAGTAGTACTATTTTTTGCCTCAATATTAACCACCGTTGCCATGACAGGCTGTACAATTTTTGATAATGAGGGCAGGGCTTGATTATTAACATTAGGGGGTAAATTGGCTGCTTGTAAGCCCAACGGCGCTAAAGTTAGTGCTAGACAGCTTAAGCATAATAATTGAGACAATTTCATAACAAGCTCCGTAGTATAAAAAACAATCAGCATAAGTGTGAAGTACACAAAAATAGCATTGTTGGTGATTTTTAGCAACCCTTTATTTTTAGGTTGCAAGCAGATATAATGATACGCTTTATGCATTTGACAAAACTAGCGAGTAAAGAAGGATATGTTACAAACCATTCGCGATAAAACCCAAGGTATAGTGGCAACGTTCATCGTTGGCGTTGTGGCACTCACTTTTGCTATTTGGGGAATCCACTATTATCTTGAAGACAGCAAGAGTACTACCACCGTCATCCAAGTAAATAGCACAAAATTAACTCAGGATAATTTTGACCGCATCTTACGCCGTGATCAACGCGTATTGTCATCAGCACGCCCGGATACCCAAATGAGTGATGCTGTACAACAAAAAATACAGAAAATGGCCATAGATCAATGGGTGCAAACTACATTGCTAAGCGAAGCGGCTAAAAGTGCCAAATTCATCGTTTCGGCACAAATTCTGCAACAAACGCTGGCTAATTTGGATATGTTCCAGGAAAAGGGCCAATTTTCATCGGCATTATACCAACAAAGACTCGAATATATGGGTTATAGCCCTGAAGAATTTCAAAAAAACCTACAAAATGAACTATTAATCGATCAAGTGCGTTATGGCCTATCCAAAAGTGACTTTGTATTGCCGAATGAATTGCAGCAAGTCGTAGGCACTTTGTATCAAAGCCGCGACATAGGCTATGTGTTGATACCACAAAAATCTTTTATCCCCACTGTGGTGATTAAACCAGAAGATATTAAAAGCTACTACGCAGCGCATCAACAAGATTTTATGGATCCTGAAAAAGTTAAAATAGAATATCTACAAATTAGGCCTGAAGATTTACGGCAACAGATCACGGTTAGCGATGCAGATATTAAAACTTTTTATCAAGAGCATGCCGATCTGCAGACTAAACCCTTCTCTCAAGTCAAAAGCAGCATTAAAGAACGCTTACAAAACCAGAATGCCGATAAATTGATGGCAAACCTGAGCGATCAACTCGATAGCCTCTCTTATGAAGATCCTACGAGTTTACAACCTGTATCGCAGAAATTGCATATCGAAACGAGAGTCAGCACGTGGTTAACCAAGCAGGGTACTAGCCCCAACGCACCTTTCCCACCGGCGGTCATACAAGCCACTTTTAGCAACGATGTGTTGCAACAAGGGTATAACAGTTCTTTACTGACCTTAAATGATGGCAGCGTAATGGTATTGCGTTTAAAAGCGCGTGAAGCGAGTGCGGTAAAACCCTTAGCCGCAGTGCAAGATCAAATCAAAGCCATTTTAACCGGGGAAGCCGCTAAAAAAGCAACGGGTGTTAAAGGCGAGAGCCTTTTAAAAGCTTTGCAACAAGGGCAAGATCCTAAAGCCATTGCAGAAAAGAATGGCTTGGTATGGCAAGAAGCTTTTAATGTCGCGCGCACTTCGACGGGATTAAATCCAGAACTACTGGTTGCTTTATTCAATGTGCCGCTTAACCATAAAGCAAATCAAGCTATTTTATCGGGGCAATCGCTGAGCAATGGTGATTATCTGCTACTACAGGTTAAGGTGGTGCATGCAGGCGTGGACAGTCGTTTAACAGATAAAGACAGAACACACACAACGCAGCAATGGGCAGAATCTTTAGGGCAGATCGATTATGCATTTTATAATCGTAGTGTACGCGATCAGGCGAAGATCAAAATACAAGTGCCTAAAGATAAAACGAATGATGAAGACGGACAATAAGATCCGCAGTACTTGAAGAAGCGAAAAAGAGCGTAGGGGCAGGCCCCCGTGCCTGCCCTGGGTAGGGCAAGCGCAGAGTGTAAAATGGGTATAGTTATTTATTTATAAAAAGGGGTTTTAAATGGACGATCAAAAGTTAAAAGCGTTAAATGCGGTGCGCGATCAAATCGAGCGCCAATTTGGCAAAGGTGCAGTGATGTTATTAGGCGAACATCCCGATGGCCATGAAATCGAAACGATTTCTTCAGGCTCTTTGGGTTTGGATATAGCTTTAGGCGGCGGGTTCCCACGTGGGCGTGTAGTGGAAATTTATGGTCCTGAGTCTTCTGGTAAAACGACCATGACCCTACAAGCCATTGCTGAATGTCAAAAAGTAGGTGGACAAGCCGCCTTTATTGATGCTGAACATGCGATGGATCCCGGTTATGCCCTTAAATTAGGGGTGGATGTGCCGAATTTATTGGTGTCACAACCCGATACAGGCGAACAAGCTTTAGAAATCGTAGACATGTTGGTGCGTTCCAATGCTGTAGATATTATCGTCATCGATTCCGTAGCAGCCTTAACCCCTAGAGCCGAAATTGAAGGCGAGATGGGTGATCTACACATGGGCTTACATGCACGCTTAATGTCGCAAGCTTTACGTAAGTTAACGGCCAATATTAAACGTTCCAATACCTTGGTTATTTTCATCAACCAAATCCGTATGAAAATTGGCGTTATGTTTGGCAGTCCAGAAACAACCACCGGTGGTAATGCCCTGAAATTTTATGCATCAATTCGCTTAGACATACGTAGAGTTGGCGCATTAAAACGTGGCGATGAAATTTATGGCAACGAAACCAAAGTTAAAGTGGTTAAAAATAAAGTTGCACCCCCATTCAAGGTGGCCGAGTTCGATATTCTGTATGGCGAAGGCGTTTCTTATCATGGCGAATTAGTAGATTTAGGTTCCAAACATAAAGTGATTGAAAAAGCGGGGGCTTGGTATAGCTACAATGGTGAACGCATGGGTCAAGGTAAAGATAATGTATGTCAATACTTGAAAAACAATCCTGCTATTGCTAAAGAAATCGACGCTAAATTGCGCTCGGAGCTATTGGCACATCCTGAGGCTTTATTAACCAGCAGCGATGTAGAGGCACTGGAGGAGGGTGAGATCTAAAAAGGCGTAGGGGCGGGCCCCCGTGCCCGCCCTAAGAGGCATTATGCATATAGACGAAGAGGAATATAAGCGATTACGGCGTGCGGCATTTAGTGCACTCGCGCGCCGTGATCACAGTGTAGATGAATTAAAAAAGAAATTATTAAAAAGAAGCGATGATGTTGAGCTAATCAATAGCGTTATCAATGCATTCATAGCCGAGCACTTTCTAGATGATGTACGTTTAGCCGACATATTAGTCCAAGCTAAATACAGACAGGGTTTAGGGCCGGAGCGTATTAAGCGTCTGCTGCAAAGCAAAGCGCTTTCTCATGATGATGTACACAACGCTTTTAGCGAAAGCGAATGGCGTGTAGGCTTGGCAACGACCTGGAGCAAACGATTCACTGAAAAACCAAAGGATAATAAAAATTACACGCAGCAAGCGCGTTATTTACAATATCGCGGTTTTTCCTTAGAACAAATTAATCGATTTTTACGAGAAAAACATGAACAGCAATGAAGTACGACAAAAATTTTTAGAATATTTCCGAGAACACGACCATACTTTGGTTGCCAGCAGTTCCTTGGTGCCGCATAACGATCCCACACTATTATTCGTCAATGCGGGAATGGTACAGTTTAAAGATGTTTTTTTGGGGCTAGACAAAAGGTCTTACACACGTGCTTGTTCCTCGCAAACCTGCGTGCGCGCAGGTGGTAAACACAACGATTTGGATAATGTGGGTTATACTGCCAGGCATCACACCTTTTTTGAAATGCTGGGTAATTTTAGCTTTGGCGATTATTTTAAACGCGAAGCCATTTATTATGCTTGGAATTTTTTAACGAATGTATTGCATTTGCCCGCAGAAAAATTGTGGATTACTGTATTTGAAGAAGATACCGAGGCCGCTTCCATTTGGTTAAATGAGTTGAGAATCGATCCCAAGCGTTTTTCGCGTTGTGGCGTCGATGATAATTTCTGGTCTATGGGCGATACTGGACCTTGCGGACCTTGTTCGGAAATTTTTTATGATCATGGTGAAGCCATTTTTGGCGGTCCTCCGGGCACTGCAGATGCCGATGGGGATAGGTATGTAGAAATTTGGAATATGGTTTTTATGCAATACGATCGAGAAGCGTCGGGTGAATTACATCCCTTGCCTAAGCCCTCGGTGGATACCGGCATGGGCTTAGAACGTATTTCGGCCGTGATGCAAGGCGTGCATAATAATTACGACACCGATTTATTTGTGCCCCTCATTAAAGCGATCGCCGAAAAAGCGCAGTGTGAGGATTTAACAAATACCTCCTTACGGGTTATTGCCGATCACATACGTTCTTGTTCCTTTTTAGTTGCCGATGGCGTTATTCCTAGTAATGAAGGCCGGGGTTATGTGTTGCGACGTATTATTCGCCGGGCAGTGCGCCATGGCCATGCACTGGGACTAACGGAACCTTTCTTCTATAGTTTAGTTTCTACCTTGGCCAATATTTTGGGCAAGGCTTATCCTACAATAGTGTTGCAACAAGAACAAATCGCGCGCATTTTAAAACAAGAAGAAGAGCAGTTTAGCCGTACTTTAGAACAAGGCTTGCGTTTATTAACACAGGAAATTGCAAAATTAAGCGGTGAATGCATTCCGGGCAGCATTATTTTTAAGTTATACGATACCTATGGTTTTCCACCCGATTTAACCGCCGATATTGCACGTGAACGCGGTTTGCATTTGGATATGGAAGGTTTCGAAAAAGAAATGTCTCAACAGCGTGAATTATCTTCCAAAGCCAGCCAATTCGATTTTGATTATCATGAAAAATTGGCTTTTGAGGATAAAACGGATTTTATAGGCTATGACTCGTTAGTGGATGATGCAAAAATTATTGCTTTAGTCTTTGATGGCAAAAAAGTGGATACTTTAAAGGCGGGTCAAAAAGGTGCGGTTATTTTATCGCATACCCCTTTTTATGCAGAAAGCGGCGGCCAAGTGGGCGACCAAGGTGTGCTGCTCTATAACAACGAACAATTTATCGTTACAGACACCCAAAAGCAGGGGTGTAGCATCGTCCATTTAGGGCATTTAAAACAGGGTGAATGGAAAATAGGAATGATGCTGAATGCCAAGGTGAATGGCGATCTACGACGCGCAACGGCACGTAATCATACCGCTACGCACTTATTACACGCCGTGTTACAAGAATTATTAGGCAAAGAAGTGGTGCAAAAAGGCTCCTTGGTGGCGCCCGATCGCCTGCGCTTTGATTTTTCGTATAGTAAAGCCTTAACGCTGGAAATATTGCAACAAATTGAAGAACAAGTGAATACGGAAATTTTGCGTAATACGGTGGTGGAAACACATACAATGAATACCGAAGCCGCCATAAAAGATGGCGCGATGGCCTTGTTTGGTGAAAAATACGATGTAGTGGTACGCGTGTTACAGATCGGTGATTTTTCTAAAGAACTGTGTGGCGGTACGCATGTGAGTCGCAGCGGCGATATCGGTTTGTTTAAGATCATCGCTGAAACGGGTATTGCTGCGGGTATTCGTCGCATCGAAGCGATCACCGGTATGGCGGCATGGCAATGGGTGAGCCGTTTAGATCAAGATTTTAATGCTTTGTGCGATGTGATTAAAATTCAAAAAGACGATGCCGTCACGCGTGCGAAACTACAAGTCGAGCGTTGGAAAAAAATTGAAAAGAATTTGCAGAATGCAGAAAGCCAGTTGGCTTTGTTAAAGAGCCGCGATTTATTATCTCAAACCGAAAAGATAGGTTCCGTGCATTACCTTTGCAGCGATGTAGGTACTGTAGATCCTAAAACTCTGCGTGAAATGCTCAATCAAATTAAAGCGACTTTGGATCCTAGCATTGTGGTTTTGGCCAGTGTACATGAAAATAAGGTGCATTTGGTTGTAGGGGTTAGCGCACCTTTAAATGATAAAGTCCATGCAGGCCAGTTAGTGGGTTTTCTTGCCGAAAAACTAGGTGGCAAGGGTGGAGGCCGTGCCGATATCGCCCAAGCTGCAGGCAATGATGCTAGTCAGTTAAAAGCGGTGTTGGGGCTAGTGAGGGAATGGGTGAAATCGAAGATATGATGGCTACCCTATAACGCAATCTTGAACAAAAGCATCGATTTCTTCTATGCAGGTATCAAACGATGTCATCAAACGCACTTCCGATAACCCTTCATCCCACACATGAAAATGATAGCGTGTCTGCAGTTTTTCAATGAGGGCAGTGGGCATCGTTGCAAAAATGGCATTGGCCTCGACGGGATGGGTAATATGAATGAATTTAATTTCGCTTAATGCTTGCGCCAGGTGTTGCGCCATGGCATTGGCGTGGCGTGCATTATTCAGCCATAAATCATTAGACAATAAAGCCTGAAATTGTGCTGAGATAAAACGCATTTTCGATACCAATTGCATGTTTTGCTTACGTATATATAAAAATGATTTTGCCAATAGGGGATTCAAGAAAACAACGGCTTCCCCCATCATCATGCCATTTTTAGTGCCGCCAAATGACAGCACGTCTACACCAGCGGCTTCTGCAATGGTTTTTAAATCGGTTTGCAAACTGGCTGCCGCATTCGCAAGGCGTGCGCCATCCATGTGTAAATACAGCCCATGTGCTTTTGCAAAAGCGGCTAGCTCGCGTAATTCATCCAATGTATAAACGGTGCCATATTCAGTGGATTGGCTGATCGATATTACTCGTGCTTGCACATGATGTTGATCCCCTATGCGTTGTAGCTGTGTCCGTATGCCTTCTACTGTTATTTTGCCGTGTGTGGCCGGAACTAACAGCAGCTTACAACCGGCTATTTTCTCCGCTGCGCCGCATTCATCGACTTGAATATGGGCCTTCTCGGCACAAATGACGGCTTCGTAGCTGTGTGCCATGGCACAGATAGCGCTCACATTGGCCCCTGTGCCATTCAAGACAAAGAAGACTTCGGCATCAGCGCCTAGATGTTGCTTAAATTGATGTATAGCTGCTTCGGTGATCGCATCGCCACCATAAGCAACAGCGGGCCCTTCATTGGCAGCTAAAATAGCCTGCATGACTTCAGGATGAACGCCTGCATAATTGTCACTGGCAAAATTAATTTTTTTCATGGTCGAATATTACTATACACGCTTTATGTTGTCAAAGCAGCTTGTTCCGCGTTTGCTAGATGATTTTGGGCGCTGTTGCTAGGATTTAAGAAAAAGGCTGCAATTTTCCCCAAACGTCCAAACTGTAGTGCCAAACGTTTCTCTATATTTTTCTCTTGATTCAGCAACGCTCTAGCAGAATTTAATTTTGCAGAAGCATTGCTACCAGTGGGGCGAAAGAACCGCGAGTAGGCAGTGTTATATTCTTCTTTTTTTTCTCTTAATTCATTTTCGCGAATAATGATATATGTTTGTAAAACACATAATTTATTCTCATCTGTTATCTGCTGCACATCTAGAATGGCAGTAAATAATTTCTTCACGCAAGAAGAAAGCAGATAATTTTCATGGCTTTCTTGTTGTCTTATGAAAAAGCGGAATAAAATTTCATTTAGAATGATCGCATCAAAATTCAGATTAACTAATATGAGCTCAACGATATCTGCTTTTTTAGATAAAATAGCGTAATCTAACGCGGTAAATCCATCTTTATCTTTTGCACTAATACACGCATTTTTTTCTATTAGAAGTTTTACAATTTCGTACTGTTTATACCGCAGAGCAATTATGATAGGTGTTCCATCAGGAGACTCCCTATTTGCATCAGCACCAGCATTAAGCAATATTTCTACTGCGTCTTTATAACCGCTATGACAGGCCAGATGTAGTGCTGTAAACCCAGTTTTGGAAACGATATCAACATTTATTTCATGTGTAATCAGATAGAATATACCCATTCTATCATTCTCTATAATTAAAGCATGTATCCAAGCTCTACCCAATACATCTAAGCCAGAGTTTTTATCAGTAATTTTGAACAAATCATTTTCGAAAGCCTTATTTTGCCAGTTTCTTTTAACCCGCAATATTCTTTCTTTGTGTTCATTCAAGCAATATATTTTTGCACTAATAACCAGACCTAAATCGACGCCTATTTCATTAAAAAATTCAGACACTATTAATTTTTTTATTTCATCAATGGTGGTTTTTAAACAATACCCTATCGACTCTGTATTAATGCCAAAATAACACCATTGCTTTGTTTCGCTACTATAACCAATGTGAATGGCATGATTCCTGCTATCTATTATCAATGAAAAAGATGCTGAATTCTCACCGTCTTCTAAAGCTAAATCTAAAGAATGAATATAAGTTTTAATGTCAGACTCAGTATAATAACCTGTTATTGTTCCCGCATGTGCTATACCGCCTTTTTCTTCTGTTTCAATAGATTGAATAATGCTATCGGTCAATAATATATCTTGTCGTCCTGGTAATATATCAGAGTCAAAACAGTCCGCGTAGTCTGAAGGGAAAAAGTGAAAAGCAATTCCTTCACAATAAGCTAATATATCTATCTTTTCATCTAGTGCTAATGTGTAATTTAAAAACCAAGATAATGTAGGGCAAGATTCCCCATTTTCTTCACAGGCTATTTGCATGTTTTTATAGGCATCTAAGCTGAATTTTATGGTTGTCAAACGCAAATTTGTCTTTTCAGTAGAGCCATTTAATACGGGCGATACAGCCATTGCTGCAAGACCAAAGCAAATACCACCACTATAATTTGGATAGCCCAAAAGATGGATGAATTCTATCAATTCCTCGTGAGTTGGATACATTTTATTACCTGCGCTTTATAATATTTAAGTGTTAAATCACTTTTGTGTTAAAATTATACCAGATTAATATTAAGGAAATATTAATTTTATTTTTTTATGAGGTTTAAAAAATAAGATAAGTTGAGGTTATTTCAAAAATTTTCTAACTGATTGATTCTTAAGCTTAAAGAAGTAAAGCAGCGCAGTTATAAGGGCAAGCACGGAAGCCTGCCCCTACGATAGATCGATCGCCACTATTGCTTGGTTGTTGTTGCAGGAGCAGTAGGAGTAGCTGTACTACTCTTTGTAGCCGCGGGCTTGGCAGCCGTGGTCTTTTTGGGAGCAGGGGTTGCTGTTGTGCTAGGCACACTAACCGTATTATCCGGTACTATACGCGTAGTTGGTCCATAAATGACCAATACGTGCTGATTCAGGGCTAGCTGCAGGTCTTGCTGCTGGGTGACAGAAATAGTTGAATTATTGTTCAGCTGAATGATGTATTCATAGCCTACATCTTTACGGAACTGTTTCTCGGCTTCATTTCCTATGAGGCCACCTACTAGAGCGCCCCCAGTGGCGCCAACGATATTAACCGCTGTACTGCCGCCAATCAAACTGCCCGCCGCACCGCCAGCAACAGCACCGCCTACGGCACCTACACCACTATTTTGCTGTATTTTAACCTGACGTATCGAAATAATAGTCCCTTTAAGGACCCTACTGGCTACGCCTACATCACTGCCACTATAAGTGTTTGGCGATAGGCTAGGGCCGCAGCCACCCAATAAAGGGGTTAAAGCTAGTACGGAGCTGATAAGAATGATTTTTTTGCTAAACATGGTTTTTACCTCAATAATTTGACTATGGATTCCCATTTCAGGGTTGAGGTTATTTTAGACAACTTGGGTGTGCCTGTCAATAGGTCGTTATGCCTATGCTCCTGGTGGCAGTGGTCTAAAGCGATGCTCAATTTCCTGTATTATAGGTTCAGTTATAGTTTTGATCAGTTCTGCTTCTAACTGGCAGAGAAGCACTCTTTTCTGCGAGAGTGATTTCTTATGGTCATCTATTTGTTTACAAATACAATTTAACTCTTGATTAAGCTCAATAATGCTATCTTCTGTTTTGTGGAGTCTGGCCTCATATGCTTTATATTCTCTACATTGGTTTTTAATCTCTAGTATCTTTTTTTGCAGGCTAGGGGATTTAATGATACCTTTTTGTAAGATCAGGCTCAAAACTTCACTTTTTAAGCCTGGAGTATTTAAATGACTGAGATCTAAATCTTCTTTCCTTAAATAGAAAGAATCTGCATTTTTTTGACTTGATTTTACAACTGTGCACTCTCGGGTTGTGCTATTGAGGTAAATTTTATTATTTTTTAATTCGGATGTTTCAGAAGGAAGGGTGGTCATTGGGCAGAGCTCGTAATTTATTTTTGCTTCTAATCCAACTATCTCGGCTCCAATTTTTTTCAGCTCAAATTTTACTTTTTTCTTATAAATTTCATATGCTTTAATATCGCGCTCAATAGGCTTCTTCGCATGCAAATTGTAATCTTCGAGTTCAGCAATATACTTTTCCTGTTTTTCAATGTCCTCTTGCAATTCTAGACAACGTTTATCTACGGTAGAAGGGCGGGGAAAACAAAAAAAGCTACAGCTCTGAGATGGCAGCCCTTCAAGTTTCCCCGAACGGGTAGTTTCTCTAATTGGCATATTACTTTACCCCTAAAAAATAGCTGTAGAGTAATAATACCTCATGTACAAAGAATTTTCAAGCGAAGATACCCTGTCTGAAAATAGGGTTTATTTTCAGACAGGGTGGCTATATTATTAGCTATTTTTGCCTTGTAATGGTTTAGGCTGTGGGGTTAATGATGAGTCTATTTTAGAGGTTGCAGCAGGATAAAAATGCGATGATGTTCCCCAGTTGGTAGTAGATGATCCAGATAATGCACTCGCACCGTGGTCAACGGGGAGGGGGTTTCTTTGACTTAACAATGGCATGGGGCCTATATTTGAGTCCATTTTAGCGTCCAATTCTGATTGTGAAGCTTCAGCATTATTTAAAACTCGTCCAGCCTCTTTTGCAGCTATTTTTTCTCTTGCAGCCTGTCTTTTTCTTTTATCTTCTTCTGTCCATTCTTGATGTTGATAAGTATTTGCAGGCTCCTTTTTTTCTATTGTGTTCAGTTCTCTTTTTTCTTCTGGACTAGGCAAAATTTTGGGTTGTTCTTCATCGACTAGAGTCACCAATACTAGTTCTTTAGGTTGAGGAGTATCTTTAGCATCGTTTTCTTCTGCTATGTCTTTTCCTTTTCCTATTCTTGTACATTGCGAATATAAGACTGCGTTTTCTTTTTCCCAGCGCTCTATTGTTTTGTCATCTAATGTTTTATAGTCCCTTTTCCACTCAGCATTTGTTTTGAGTTGCCATTTTGCATCTACCTCATTATCTGAAGAAAAAATGCTTGTGAGCGATGAGAGAAATGATCTTTGAGACGTTTTTGATGATTGCAAATTCATAGCCATGTCAACTATACGCAGCAATTCAGCTAGATTCTCAATGTCAGATTGAAATGAAGCATGTTTCAAAGCTTGATCATTTAATTCAGGACGTGGTTTATCGTTAAACGCAATGTACATGTCGCGCAAGAGGGATAATCTAGTCTTAATTTCAAGTAACTCTTGCGATGTTAATGAAGATAAATCGTTTTTTTCAATGGCGTTTTGAAAAGCCATAAGTGTTGGGTTAAGCACTGTAGCGCCGTCAATTATTTTATATAAAATATTACGTATGATATTTAGATCAGAATTTATTGATTTTTGAAGTTCACGTTGTACTACCTTTATCGGTTCCTTGCTTATGTCAATATCCAGATCTGTTTTTAGATCCATTCTTAGATCTGCCTCTAATGCAGATGTTTCTTGTGGTGTTAGTTTTTTCTGTCGTCGCATTTCCAATGATTTTATTTTCTGTCGCAGTTCAAGTATTTCTTCTTTATTTAGGAGACCATTGCTTAATCTTTCCCGCTCATTTTCTATCCATGTTAGCATTTCAGGTGTTAATGTCCTTGCCAATTCAGGTGTTACTGCTTTTCCTAAGGTTGAATAAGCTTTCTTAAGGTTCTTCCGGATAGAGGGGATAAAAGTTTCTACGGTTTTGTCCTTTATATCATTGGCCAAGTTGTGTTCATATGGTACTCTCGGATTTGTTTTTCTAGAAGAATATGTTCTTTCTTCTGTAAGTTTAATTTTTCTCGGTGCAGTGTCATTGCGATCGAACGGCATTATTCTTAGTGTTTGCGCATGCTGAATTTTTTTGCTAGCTATTTTAGCGGGATTTATTGCAGATAATTCAGCGAGAAGCGTATTTGCAGGAAAAGACTCACCGATTTCGCTATTTTCAATTTGTGCTAATTGCGCACGTCCTTCTTTTGAAAGGTGATCAACATTTTCTTTTGAGACTCTCATGTTGATTTGCTGGCTATCTGCATTAACATAAGAACACAGTAATCCGCCCGTTGCAAAGTATTTAACATACATAACCCCAGGGTTAAGTACGATATCTTTACTTTTTCCTGCTGGCATTCGTTGACAGATTTTAGGCCATTCGTTTTCTAGAATAGAGGCGCTTGCAGATGAAGATCCTTGTTGTGATAAATTTAAGGATCTACGATGTAATCCTGAAGGTGTTGCAGTTGATGATGTACTGCTTCCTACAGCAAGAGTGCTTTCAAAGGTAGAGGTGGCTGCGGGAAATAAATTAGCGCCTATCATATCGTTAATTTGATTTGGATGTTGCCATGCGCTGAGATAATGCATGCGATCTATGGCCTTAGACTCTATCATCTTACCCGTCACCAGGTGGCCTAAATAATGCTGACAACAGCTCAGGTAAGAATTGGCTAAACAACGAGCAAACCATTCTTCTCGTGTAAATGAGTTACCATCGATTTCTTGCCCCTTAAATATATCCGCGTTGGGATCCAGCTCATTTAGCATGAGCGCATATTCAGGCTTTAGTTGACCATCCTTATTTATAAATAGGGCTTCAATCGCTACTCGAATATCTTCACTATTAGATTTACAGTTAAATTTTTCAAAAAACAAAGGGGAGCTAGCACTTTGAATATGTTGAAAAGCGATTTCTGCTCTTGTCGCTAAAGTCACTTTAAGATCCTCTGGAAACACGTCTGTAGCTGTTGTTCTTGTGCTACCGTTAACGCTCTCAAACAAGCGCGAACCTTGGTCACCTAAATTTTTGGCACTTCCATTTTCAATATTTCCTTTTATATAGGCCTTAATTCTAACCTGTATTTTTTCATCGAATATCAATTTATTCGCAGCCATAATCTTACCCCGCTTTACTATTTAAATTTTTATAATGCCATTATACAGTAGAAACATTAAAGAAATATTAAATAAGTATTAAGGAATTATTAACTGATCGATTATTTATTTTGAGCGGTTTTTTGTAACCATATGATTTTTAATGAATAATTGAAAATCGCATTTTTATGAATAGCCACTAAACAATATAAAGGCATAAAAAATGCGGTAAATAGTACCGACAGTTTCCTTCAAATCTTATATACTAATAGAGAGTTATCTTTAGGAAAATCGTTATGGATATGGATCAATTTACCCAATCCTTTTTAAAGGCCATAGAACGCGCACAATCTATTGCCGTGGAGCGGGAACACCAATTCATCGAGCCACAGCACGTGCTGTTGGCCTTATTGGAAGCGGGTGGTACGGTGGGGCAGTTGTTGAACCAATGCGGCATTGCCTTACCCGCACTACGTCAGCGTTTGGATGAATTGTTAAAAAGCATGCCGCAGGTTGCGAACGTAACGGATGTGCATGTATCGCGCGATTTGCAACGCGTATTATTGGCTTGTGAGAAATTATCGCGTGCACAGCTAGATCAATTCATCTCTAGCGAATGGTTTATTCTAGCGGTGCTGGAAGTGGAGTGTGCTTTAAAAGACATACTGCAAGAAATGTATAAAGGGGCTAACACGGGGGGGAGTCTTAAAGACAAACTAACCCAGGCGATAGACAAATTACGACAAGGAGAAAAAGTGATGAGTGAAGGGGCTGAAGATGCGCGTTTTGCATTAAAAAAATATACCGTTGATTTAACGGCGCGAGCCTTGGAAGGCAAATTAGATCCGGTAATAGGGCGTGATGCGGAGATTCGTCGCACCATTCAAGTGTTGCAACGCCGCACTAAAAACAATCCCGTATTGGTAGGTGAGCCGGGTGTAGGTAAAACGGCCATTGTGGAAGGCTTGGCGCAGCGCATTATTAACAACGAAGTGCCTGAGGGCTTACGCAACAAAAAAGTTTTGGCGTTAGATATGGGGTCTTTGGTAGCGGGTGCTAAATACCGTGGCGAATTTGAAGAACGCTTAAAAGCGGTATTAACCGAATTGAATAAACAAGAAGGACAGGTGATCTTATTTGTAGATGAACTGCATTTGATCGTCGGTGCGGGCAAGGCCGAAGGGGCTATGGATGCAGGCAATATGCTAAAGCCTGCTTTGGCGCGTGGCGAATTGCACTGCATAGGCGCCACCACTTTAGACGAATATCGTAAATACGTAGAAAAGGATGCGGCCTTAGAACGTCGTTTTCAAATGGTATTGGTAGATGAGCCGAATGTTGAAGACACTATTGCCATTTTACGGGGCTTGAAAGAACGGTATGAAATTCATCATGGCGTAGAATTAACGGATAGAGCCATCGTTGCCGCCGCAACGCTGTCGCACCGTTATATTTCAGGGCGTAAATTACCGGACAAAGCCATTGATCTAATCGACGAGGCGATGAGCCATATACGCATGGAAATAGACTCCATGCCCGAAGAAATGGATAAAATTGAACGGCGCTTAATTCAATTAAAGATCGAACGCGAGGCCTTGAAAAAAGAAAAAGATGAAGCCTCTAAGAAACGCATGCAAGATTTGGAAGTTGAAATCAAAAAGCTAGAAAAAGAATTCGCGGATTTTTCTGAGGTGTGGAAAGCCGAAAAAGCCGCCATTCAAGGCACACAAGGGATCAAAGAAAAATTAGAAAGCGCGCGTATGGAAATGGAAAGTGCACGCCGCACCAATGATCTGACCAAGATGTCCGAGTTGCAATATGGACGCATTCCGGAATTGGAAAAACAATTGCAAGCGGCAAGCCAGTTGGAATCACAACCTACACGCTTGGTGCGCACTTCAGTCACCGAAGAAGAAATCGCTGAAATTGTTTCTAAGTGGACACGCATTCCTGTCAGCCGCATGCTATCCGGTGAAAAAGAAAAACTATTGGCTATGGAAGACGCTTTGCATACACGTTTGGTGGGTCAAGATGAAGCGGTTTCTGTAGTGTCTAATGCCATTCGTCGTTCACGCGCTGGCTTGTCCGATCCGAATCGTCCCATAGGATCTTTCTTATTTTTAGGCCCTACGGGCGTGGGCAAAACGGAATTGTGTAAGGCATTGGCGCAATTTTTATTTGATACTGAAGATGCCATGATCCGCATCGACATGTCAGAATTTATGGAGAAACATTCCGTCGCGCGTTTAATAGGTGCGCCTCCTGGGTATGTGGGATATGAAGAAGGCGGATATTTAACCGAAGCAGTGCGCCGTAAACCCTATTCACTCATTCTATTGGATGAAATCGAAAAAGCACACCCCGATGTGTTTAATATTTTATTGCAAGTCTTAGACGATGGCCGTTTAACCGATGGCCAAGGTCGTACCGTTGATTTTAAAAACACGGTTATCGTGATGACGTCTAATTTAGGCTCCATGTTAATTCAAGAATGCGTGCAAAAAGGGGAAACCGATTATGCCACCATGAAAGCCAAAGTGATGGAAGTAGTTTCAGAGCATTTCCGTCCAGAATTTATCAACCGCTTAGATGAAATGGTGGTATTTCACCCCTTAAGTGAGGTGCAAATTGAGCATATCGCAGGCCTGCAAGTCGAGCGCCTAGCACAGCGTTTGAAAAACAAGGATATTATTCTAGAATGCGATAAAAAAGTGCTGGATTATTTGGCAGAACGGGGGTATGATGCCTTGTATGGTGCACGCCCATTGAAGCGTATTGTGCAGCACTATCTGGAAGATCCTTTGGCGCAACATTTGTTAAAAGGCGATTACTTGCCCGGCGATAGGATAAAGGTTTCGGTTAAGGGCGATGTTTTACAGTTTGATTGTAAAAGAGAAAAGTAATTACCTGGCGTAGGGGCAGGCCCCTGTGCCTGCCCTAACATGGGCAATTTGAGTAAATGGTATGAGTAGGGAGAAAGTAATGAAAAGGTGGCTAATATTAACAGCTCTACTGGCTAGTAATAGCATTTTGGCAGCACAAACCACGGTTGCGGACAAAACCAGCGCTACAAGCACAGCATCTGCCGTCAAAGTGGATAAAACCACTAAGCCACTACGCCCCGCTATACAATTAGACAGTATTACGCCGCAGAAGAAAGCCGAAAAAGGCGGTAATGAGATCTATGTAGGCATGAGTGAATTCAATTCTAATGGCAAGAATCGCTATTATACTATTCCGCAATCACCTGTTTATTGGCCTCAAAAGTCGGTCACTCAAATCAGTAATTTTCAATTGTGGCAAGGTAAGCTGCCTGTAGGCGGTGCTACTGAAGTCATCATTTCCTTAATTGAAAAAGATACGCCGCCTTGGAAACTAGATGATTTAATCAGTACTGTTAAAATCAAGATGATGAATAAGGATGGTAAAATCCGTTATGAATGGTATCAAGATGGTAAATTGGTCAGCACCAAAAATGCCAAAGTGACTGTGTTGCTAAAGGGTAGCCAAGGAGACTATAAAGCTACGCTGTCATTGATTATGCGCGATGACACCAAAGCTGAGCGTAGCCCGGATACGGTGATGGATAAAAGGTAGGTTACGCCGTGCTAGGAATCACCAACACTTGACCTATCTTCAGATGATCATTTTTCAAATGATTTTCTAATCGTAAAGTACTCACGGCGATACCTTCTTTTTTGGCAATAGCACTTAAAGTATCGCCTGATTTAACTCGATACGTATCGTTAATGCTGGCTTCCACTTGAGTTGTAGTTTTATCGGCAATCGCATAAGCGTTTTCTTTTACAGCGCTGTTTTCAGATGCATTTAATTGTAGTATTTGACCGGTATGTACAACGCTGTTAAGGCTTAACCTATTCCACTTGAGCAAATCATCTAATTTAACATGATTGTGCAGCGCTATTTTACTGAGGGTATCACCGGTTTCTACTTTATAACTTACAGTCGTATTATGATTGGCTGTAGAGCTGGCATCTGTCCCTGCAGCGGGCGTAGGCATTTGCACCGCCACGGTCTTTCCCTGCGCATCCATATTTTGTTTAAAAGTTTGTACTTTTTCTACAGGGATTAACAAATGCTGAGGCGTATTAGAAGCAACTTGTTTTTGCTTGTACCCCGCATTTAAATTATAAATATCATTTGCAGGCAGTCCGGATAATTTAGCCACCTTAGACAAAGCAATGGGGCTGTCTACATCCACTTTAGCAAAATAAGGTTCATTGGGAACATCGGGTAAATGGATCCCATACTTTTCAGGATTACTAATGATGGCGGCAACGGCCAATAAGCGTGGCACATATTGTTTAGTGATTGCGGGTAAACGCAACGACCAAAATTCGGTGTCGCCGTGATCGCCTCTATTGGCTTTATCGGCGTTTAGAACTGTTCCAGGGCCAGAATTATAAGCGGCTATGGCGAGTAACCAATTGTCGTCAAACATATTATCCAAATACCCTAAATAGCTGAGTGCTGCTTGTGTAGAGCCGACGACGTCGCGTCTGCCATCAAAACTTGAATTTTGTTTTAAGCCCAAATCAGAGCCGGTTCCTGGCATCAATTGCCATAAACCAGAAGCCCCTTGAGAATAAGCAAAAGGATTATAAGCGCTTTCGATAATGGGTAATAACACCAATTCACCGGGCAAACCTTTTTCTCTTACTTGCTGGTGTATGTAATAGAGGTAAGGCGCGGCTCGTTCAGTAATTTGAGTCAATGATTTTGAATGCTGTTGATACCAGCGAATTTGTTTTTGCACCTCTGGAGTATCTTCGTATTCTGATAGGGTAAAATCTTTTGCAATTTGTTTCCATATCTCTTGCGAGCCGTTGTTTTTTTTCTGACTACTTTTAAAGGGAACAGAGGCATGTGCTTGCAGAGGGGGCATCAATGCTAATAAGCCGAAGGCGCTTATGGCTAGAAGAAAACTGATTTTAACTTGATGGCTTAAACGCAGCACCATGAAACTCACCCCAACTGGTTGATTTTTAACTGAAAGTAAAAATACAGACCATAAATTGTATAATATTAAGTCAGCAGTTTAACTGGTTTGGGCGGCTTTTGCAACTTTGGGGGATAATATCAAATACTCAAGAAATGAATTTATTTTCCGAGCCGCGACCGTCAGGGAGCGGGGGGAAAAGTGATTAGTTGAAAATCCGCGCCCTGACGGTTGCGGCTCAGATAAACGGTTTTGATTTCTAAGCTCTGTGGGCTAGATATGAATTCGCTTTTTTTAATGACTAGGAATCGTCAACACTTGACCATTTTTTAAATTATCGCTTTTTAAATGATTGGTTTTGCGCAAGCTAGCTACTGATACACCTTGTTTTTTGGCAATAACGCTTAAGGAGTCACCCGTTTTAACCTTATAAGTGCCGCTATGCGTTGCTTTAGTTGGGGTTGTAGCAGTGGCTTTTGTGTGTGCATTTGCGGCGGTGTTTAATGTCAGTAACTGACCCTTATGCAATACACTTTTACGGGACAAGTGATTCCATTTGACTAGGTCATTTAGATTAACGTGATTGTGTGCGGCTACTTTACCCAGTGTATCACCTGTTGCGACTGTATAGGTTGTCGTTGTAGTGGTGTCCGAGTCAGTGACTAGAGCAGGCGCAGCATCCGTTGTTGCGGGCGTAGCTGCGGCGGTTACATTCATGTTTAGGGGCGCAGGGGCGGGTGTTGTATCTGTGGCAGTAGCAGTAGGTGTTTGCACGGTGGCTGTGTTGCCTTGTGCATCCATATTTTGTTTAAAGGTTTCTACTTTTTCTATAGGAATTAAGATATGTTTAGGCGTAGCGGACGCATTTTGTGTACCCGTGTAGCCTGGGTTTAAGCCATGAACCTCAGCTACAGGGGTATCGGATAATGTAGCCACTTTGGATAAAGGCATAGGCTTGTCTACAGCCACTTTAGCAAAATAGGGTTCATTGGGAACATTTGGCAAGTGGATCCCATACTTTTCAGGATTGCTGATAATAGCGGCAACGGCTAGTAAGCGTGGCACATATTGTCTGGTTTCTTTCGGCAAGTGCAGCGACCAGAATTGGCTGTTGCTGTGATCGCCTTTATTGCTTTTATCTGCTTTTAATACGGTTCCAGGACCAGAGTTATAGGCGGCCAAGGCGAGCAACCAGTTTTTATCAAAAATTTTATCCAAATGAGTTAAGTAGCTGAGCGCTGCTTGTGTGGAGCCGATGACGTCGCGCCTACCATCAAAGCCAGCATTGTGTTTTAAACCCAGATCGGAACCTGTTCCTGGCATCAATTGCCATAGACCAGCTGCACCCACGGGAGAGGAAGCAAAGGGATTATAAGCACTTTCAATAATAGGTAATAATACCAACTCACCAGGCAACCCTTTTTCTTTTACTTGTTGATGTATGTAATAAAGATAAGGGGCGGCTTTGTTGGCCATATCAGCGAACGATTTTGGATTCGTTTGATACAAGCGAATTTGTTGTAACACTGCCGGATTATTTGCGTAGGCTGATAAGGTAAAATCTTTGGCAATTTGCTTCCATATATTCTGCGAGCTATTTTGCGATCTATTCAGCGATCTATTCAGCCAGCTATTCTGTGGGCTATTTTTCACCAGGGTTTTCTTTTTATCCATTTTATAGGTGCTAGGGAGCTTTCCTTGTGCCGGTGGCATGAGCGCTAGTACGCCTATAGCACCTACCCCTAGAGCAAAAGCAATCTTAACATGCTGGTGGAAGTTACCAAATGAAGAGCGTTTTTTGTAATTATTCTCTCCAGCCATATGTGCTGTTGCAGCGATATTGGTATGCGCAGCACAGAGTTTCTTATTAAAGTAGTTAGGAGGCTGGTAGCGCTTCTCGTTCTGTGTAGCCTTATGATGTTGTGACATGGCATTTTACCCCATATGGCTGATTTTTAAGAGAAAGTACAAACACGAGCCATAAAATGTATAATACTTATACAATAGTGTAACCCTTTTATAGCCATTTTGCAAATTTAGGGCTTAAGTAGGGTCTTTATCCTTGTATAAGGCCAGGCGCATCTGCCTACGTATTAAGGCTTCATTAAAACGTCTTTTTTCGTCCTCATTGTGTAAAATTAAGGCCGGGATGGGAATGGGCTTCTGGTTGTCACCTATGGCGACCATGGTTATATAACAGGTGTTGGTATGGCGAATTTGCCCCGTTTGCAGGTTTTCGGTGATGACGCGTATGCCGATTTCCATAGAGGTTTTACCCACATAATTGACGCTGGCATAGCAGGTTAATAATTCACCCACGTAAATAGGCTCTTTAAAAAATACCTGGTCAACGGATAAAGTCACTAAATTTAGGCCACAATAGCGTGCGCCGCAGACATAGGCAACACGGTCTAAAAAGCCTAATAACCAGCCGCCATGTACATTGCCTAAGAAGTTGGCCATTTGCGGTACCATGATTTCAGACATGGCAACGGTACGTTCTCTTTCTTTGCTCATAATTTGCTCCCAATGATAGTATATATAGTATAGTTAATTTTAGCATTGATGATGAGACTATTTTGCAAAAGCCGAGGATCCGGGTATACTAGCGTCATGAATAGTATAATTTTGGACCTTTATGAAAGTCTTAGTGGCCCTTAAACGAGTCGTTGATCCTTATGTCAAAATTCGGGTGCGCGCTGATGGCAGCGGCGTAGAAACAACTAACGTCAAGATGAGCACCAATCCTTTCGATGAAATTGCTATAGAAGAAGCGGTACGCCTAAAAGAGCAAGGTATAGCGACGAGTACTACGGTTATTGCACTAGGCAATGTGGCGAGTCAAGAAAATCTGCGCGCAGCTTTGGCTTTGGGTATAGACAATGCACTATTCGTGCCTTGCGACGACATGCTACAACCTTTGGCGGTGGCGCGCATTTTACAACAGATCGTTGTGCGCGAAGCCGTGCAATTGGTCATCATGGGTAAACAAGCCATAGACGATGACAATAATCAAGTGGGACAAATGTTAGCGGCATTATTGTCATGGCCGCAATGCACCTTCGCCAGTGCAGTTAAGATACTAGACGGTGGAACTTCTGTAGAAGTTACTCGCGAAATCGATGGCGGTTTAGAAGTTCTATACGCTCAGCTACCTGCGGTGATTACTACCGATCTGCGTTTGAATACGCCGCGTTATGCCTCATTACCCAACATTATGCGTGCCAAACAAAAACCATTAACGACCATCACTGTAGAAGAACTGGCGGTACCTACACAAACAGCTTTCAAAGTATTATCCGTAGCGGCGCCTAAAACACGTGAAGCAGGGATTATGGTGGATTCAGTCGATGCTTTATTGGATAAGTTAAGAAACGAAGCAAAGGTGATAGCATGAAAATATTGGTCATTGCTGAACACGATAATGAACACTTAAAAGCAAGTACTGTGGCGACGATTGTGGCCGCCGAAAAATTGGCGTTGCCTATAGAGGTGTTGGTTGCAGGCTATCGCTGTCAGGCTGTAGCTGAAAAAGTACGTACTTTAGCCGCAGTTAGCCGCGTTATTGTTGCTGATCATGAAGTCTATCAAGATCAATTGGCTGAAAATTTAGCTTTGTTATTACAGTCTTTAAGTAGTTCCTATAGCCATATTTTAGCGGCGGCTTCCACCTTTGGTAAAGATTTATTGCCGCGATTGGCAGGATTACTGCAAGTCAGCATGGCCTCTGACATTATTGAAATTGTGGATGCGAATACTTTTATACGTCCCATTTATGCGGGCAATGCCTTGGCTACAGTGTCTATGCACGATGCCATACGTTTACTCACTGTACGCAGCAGTGCTTTTAATGCGGCTATAACCACAAAAGCAGAATTGGCTGAGTTGAGTATATGCGATACGGTATATGCTTTAGAAAAAACAAAATTAATCAAGAGAATAGAAAGCAAAAGCGAGCGTCCTGAATTAGGACAGGCCAAAGTGGTTATTTCCGGTGGCCGTGGTTTACAGAATAAAGAAAATTTTGCCTTAATAGAACAATTAGCCGATAAGTTGAATGCAGCGGTAGGGGCGTCGCGCGCGGCAGTAGATGCGGGCTTTGTGCCCAATGATTACCAAGTGGGGCAAACCGGTAAGGTGGTTGCGCCTGATCTGTATATCGCCATAGGCATATCCGGTGCGATACAACATTTAGCGGGCATGAAGGACAGTCGCGTTATTGTCGCCATCAATAAAGATGCCGAAGCCCCCATCTTTCAAATTGCCGATTATGGCCTAGTGGGCGATTTATTTAAAATTATCCCCGAGTTATTAGCAAAATTACCGTAAGTTTATATAAATAGGAGCATAAAAATGCGAATTGGTTTACCTAAAGAAATTAAAACCCTAGAAAATCGTGTCGCTTTGGTACCGTCTAGCGTGCAGGAATTAACGAGTTGTGGCCATGAAGTCTTTGTGGAAACCAATGCAGGCCTGGGTAGCGGTATCAGTGATGCAGAATATGTGGCCGCAGGCGCTAAAATTCTACCGCGAGCAACCGATGTTTTTTCTTCTGCCTCATTGATCGTTAAGGTCAAAGAGCCGCAGCCGGTTGAATGCAAAATGTTAACCAAAGATCACACGCTGTTTACCTATTTGCATTTGGCACCGGATCCAGAACAAGCCGAATTATTGCTGGCATCGCAGTGTTGTGCGATTGCTTATGAAACAGTGACCGATGCATATCAAGGCTTGCCGTTGTTATCGCCTATGAGTGAAGTCGCAGGGCGCATGGCTATTCAAGCCGGTGCGCATTCTTTGGAAAAACCGCAAGGCGGCAGTGGTGTTTTATTAGGCGGCGTTCCCGGTGTGGCTTCGGCCAAAGTTGTTATATTGGGTGGCGGCGTGGTAGGAACGAATGCAATTCGTATGGCCATAGGTCAAGAAGCCCATGTCACAGTAATTGATAAATCCTTAAAGCGTTTAAAAGAATTGGATTTACAGTTTGCTTCTAGACTCAATACCCTATATGCCACCGTACATGCTATAGACAAAGCGGTGGTGAATGCGGATTTGGTTATCGGTGCCGTATTGGTCCCGGGCGCTGCAGCGCCGCGATTGGTTACACGCGCGCATTTAAAGCAGATGCGCAAAGGGTCCGTATTAGTGGATGTGGCTATCGATCAGGGCGGGTGTTTTGAAACCAGTCGTGCCACCACGCATGCTGAGCCTACCTATGAAGTAGAAGGCATCATTCATTATTGTGTTGCCAATATGCCTGGTGCCGTGCCGCGTACCGCAGCCTTTGCTTTAAACAATGCGACTTTGCCTTTTGTGTTGGCATTAGCAAATAAAGGGGTGAAACAAGCGTTGTTAGAAGATCCCCATTTGTTGAATGGTCTTAATGTCTATCATGGTCATATCACGTATAAAGCCGTTGCCGAAGCTTTAAATAAGGCCTATGTTCCCGCTCTAGAAGCCTTGTGTGGCTCTGAGTAATGTCAGTATTTAAGTTTTATGACGTTAGCACTGAGGCAACGCCCATACGCGTATTGACTACAGCTGCTTATGAAACCTGGTTAAATCAGCAAAGCGAGCCTATAAAAAAATGGCTGCACAGTAGCCGTTTTGTCGCTGAAAATGAAAAATGGACATACATCGCCAATGCAGAGGGCGCTGTTACAGAAGTACTGCTTATTTGCAATGCTCCTGAAAAACGTTTGAGTGGTGCCGCTATGGCAACGCAATTGCCCGTAGGCGATTATGTATTTTTGCGCGATGGCTTAAGTCTTGCTGCCTTGTGTCAATTAACCACGGCTTGGGGTTTGGCGCAGTATCAATTTAATCGCTATCGTACGCTTAATCAAAAAGAAAAATCTTGCCTGCATGTACAGGAAAGCGATCGCCAGGCACTGCAATGGGTAGAAAGCATTGAACTGGTTCGTGACTTGGTCAATACGCCCGCAGAAGATCTAGGGCCCGCAGAACTCGCGGATTATTGCCGAAATTTTTGTCAGCGTTTTTCCGGGACCATGGAAGAGATTGTCGGTGCCGACTTGTTGGCGCAAGGCTATACATTGATACATGCCGTAGGCAGAGGGAGTGATCGTGAGCCTAGGTTAATCGATATGCGTTTGGGTAAGCCACAAGATCCTTTATTGATCTTGATCGGCAAAGGGGTGTGTTTTGATTCAGGTGGGCTGGATATTAAATCCGCCGACAATATGTTTTTGATGAAAAAAGATATGGGCGGTGCCGCGCATGTTTTGGGTTTGGCACACATGATTTTGTTGCAACAATTACCCATACAATTGCGCATCCTAATTCCTGCGGTTGAAAATGTGATCAGTGCTAACGCGTTTAAGCCGGGCGATGTGTATGTGGCACGCAATGGGCTATCGGTGGAAATAGGCAATACCGATGCCGAAGGGCGCCTTATTTTGGCAGATGCATTGTTGGAAGCGGCTTTATCGGAAGAAGCCTGTTTGGTGATCGATATAGCCACGCTAACGGGTGCGGCAAAGGTGGCTCTAGGGCCGGATATCCCTGTGTTTTTCTGCAGCGATAGGCAATTACAAATGGATATCATGGCAGCCAGTGATAAAACAGGCGAATGGTTATGGCCATTGCCTTTATATGCACCTTACAAGGACTACCTCAAAAGCCCCGTTGCCGATATCAGTAACAGCGGTGGTTCATACGCTGGTGCTATTACGGCGGCACTATTTTTGCAAGAATTTGCCCCTAAGACTATACCGTGGATCCATATTGATTTAATGGCGTATAATCTGAGTAGTCAGCCCGGTCGTCCACAAGGCGGTGAGGCTATGGGCTTAAATGCAATACTGACCTTTGTGCAAGACTATTGCACAAAGCCTCAATTAAATAAGTGAGTATTATGACATCCAAAAAAAGTATGAATATAGCCATTTTATCACTGAATGATGAGTTGTATTCAACACGTCGTTTAGTAGAAGAAGGTAAAAAAAGAGGCCATCGTGTGACTGTGGTTGACTATTTGTCCTGTTATGTCAATATCACTCCATCTGGGGCCGATGTCTATTATAAAGACCAAAAATTATCGAATTTTGATGCCATTATTCCCCGCATCAGCGCTAAGCGCACTTTTTATGGTACAGCTATAGTACGGCAGCTAGAAACAAAAGGTATGTATTGCATCAATTCAGCCTTATCGATTACGCGTGCGCGCGATAAATTACGGTCGCTGCAATTACTCTGTAGGAAGGGCATAGGCATGCCGATTACGGGTTTTGCGCATCAATCTAAAGATATCAGCGCTTTGATAAAAATGGTGGGTGGGCCACCGGTGGTGATTAAATTACTGGAAGGCACGCAAGGCGTGGGCGTTGTGCTGGCGGAATCCTATGCGGCGGCTTCTAGTGTGATGCAAACTTTAATGGGATTAAACGCCAATATTATCGTGCAAGAATTTATTTCTGAGGCCAATGGCGAAGATTTAAGGTGTTTGGTCATCGGCAATAAAGTAGTTGCTAGCATGTTGCGTAAAGCACAAAGTGGGGAATTTCGCTCCAATGTGCATCAAGGCGGCAGTACCCGTTCTATCGTATTAGATGCGCTTGAAAAAGAAACCGCTCTTAAAGCCAGCAAAATTATTGGCCTTAATTTAGCGGGTGTGGATATATTGCGTTCTAAACGGGGCCCCTTAGTATTGGAGGTCAACGCTTCTCCTGGATTAGAAGGCATTGAAGCTGCCACCGGCAAGAATGTAGCCGGAATGATTTATGCGCATATTGAAAAGAATGCCAAACCTTTGCACCCCGATAAACCCTATCATGGTTAGGATCGTTAAAAAATTATTGTTGGGATGGCAAGAGTGGTGCGGCATGCCCTTGCTTCATATCCCTTATATTAAAGCTAAAATTGATACGGGTGCAAAAACATCTGCGTTACATGCCTTTAATATAACGCCATTTATGAAAAACACACACAAATGGGTTGAATTTGAAATTCACCCTTTGCAAGGAAGTCATAAGATCATTCAAACCTGTCAAGCAAAAGTAATCGATGAACGTGAAGTGATGAGTTCTACTGGGCATACAGAACATCGTTACGTCATTATGACGGAATTAACCTTAGGCCTTTTGTCTTATCCTATTGAATTAACCTTGTCGAATCGTGACCTGATGAAGTTTAGAATGTTATTGGGGCGCGAAGCATTACACAATAAGTTTCTGGTTGATCCCTCACACAGAATGTTGTTGGGACGGTATACTAGAAAAGAAGTTTCGAGGGCATATCATGCAACTTAAAAAAGCTAATACGATGGGCCCTATCATGTTAACTGCATTGGTAGCGAGCAACATGATGGGTTCTGGCGTTTTCCTATTACCGGCTAGTTTAGCGAATGTAGGCAGTATCAGCATTATAGGTTGGCTGATAACCACGGTAGGCGCTTTAGCGTTGGCTTGGTTGTTTGCGCGCTTGGCTTTACGTTTGCCTAAAGCAGGCGGTCCCTACGCGTATGCCAAGGGTGCTTTTGGTGATTATCTAGGCTTTCAAACCATTTATATCTATTGGTTAGCCAATTGGGTAGGCAATGTGGGTATTGCTATAGCGGGCGTGGGATATTTGAGTTTCTTTTTCCCGCTATTAGCACACGGCTGGCCCAGTGTTTTTGCGAGTATTGGCGCCATTTGGTTTTTTACCATCGTCAATTTCTTTGGTGCTAGAACATTGGGTAGGCTTATTTCTTTTACCAGCTGCGTCATGTTTATACCTTTAATCGGTACGGCAGCGTTGGGCTGGTTTTGGTTTGATAAAACGACCTTTATGAGCGCTTATAATGTTAGTGCGCACAGCGATTTTTGGGCTATTAGCCATTCTGCGGCATTAACCTTGTGGGCTTTTATAGGCGTGGAATCGGCGGCAGTGTGTGCGGGCATGTCTAGCAATCCTAAAAGAGATGTGCCTATAGCGACCATAGCGGGTACCTTGATTGCAGCTATAGTCTATTGCTTAAGCTCGGCGGCAATTATGGGAGTTGTTCCCAACGCCTTATTGGCGCATTCCTCGGCGCCATTTTCATTGGTGGCGACAATGACTTTAGGCGAAACGGCAGGGCGAATAGTCAGTGTCTGTGCAATTGTGGCTTGCTTGGGATCTTTAGGCGGTTGGATTTTATTGGTAGGGGGGTCTGCGAAAGCCGCCGCCGATGATAAATTGTTTCCGCAGGTATTTGCTAAGGTCAATCGCCAGGATGTGCCTGCCAAAGGTTTAATCGTTATTAGTGTCTTGATGACTATTTTACTGTTATTAACACACTCGACTAATCTAGGGAAACAATTCCAGATCATTGCTTCGGTAGCAGTCTTTTTAACGCTATTACCTTATTTATATTCGGCTGTGGCTTTAAGTGTTTTTCTCCAAGATGAAACGGTCAAAACAAATAAATATCATAAATTGGAAACGTTTATGAGTATTGCCGTGATGGGTTATATTTTTTGGGCGATTTTAGGCGAAGGGAATAGGATAGTCTTTTGGGGCTTAATTGTGCTATTATTAGGCATACCAGCATACAGCTGGGTATTGTGGAATAAAAGAAGGTATGCAGTATGATCAACGTCAATTTAAAGCTCTTCCCTATTGTATTACTCGATGTGGCGAATCAAGCACATCGCGGCCTAGCTTATGCCAGCCCCGAATTAATGCAAGCCTTTGATAACGAAGGATTAGCTGTTTTACACTACGAAGAGCCTAGCGATGTATTGGCCATACTGAAAGCCAAACGAGATCTAGGCAGCATTATTGTTAATTTAGAATGTTTTCCTGAAGAAACACAAGAACAGGATATGCTTGATTTTATTCAACGGATTCGTGATATTAATGTAGAAATACCCATTAACATTCTAACCAATACCTTGCACCTGAATTTTTTAAATGCGCACATTTTAAAAGAGTGTGAATGTATTATTTGGCGTTATGACGATACCCCTGCATTTTTGGCAGGCCGCATACGGCAGCAAGTGTTTAAGTATCTAGCGCGCTTATTACCGCCTTTTTTTAAGGCCTTGGTCAAATACACCTTAGAATATAAATATGCTTGGCATACACCCGGACACATGGGTGGGGTAGCCTTTTTAAAATCCCCCACGGGGCGATTGTTTTATGATTTCTACGGTGAGAATGCTTTTAGAAGTGATCTCTCCATTTCCGTGCCTGAACTAGGATCGTTATTAGAACACAGTGGTGTGGTAGGTGATGCAGAAGCCTATGCAGCACAAGTCTTTGGTGCCGATGAAACTTTTTTTGTAACGAATGGAACCTCAACTTCAAATAAAATAGTTTTTATGGCGGTTGCCAGAGCTCAGGATGTGGCTGTAATCGATAGAAATTGCCATAAGTCTTTGCAGCATGCTTTGACTATGGCTAATGTTATTCCCATTTATTTTAAGCCTAGCCGCAATGCGTATGGCATTATTGGCGGTATAGCAAAAAGCGAGTTTAGTGAAAAGGCTCTGCGGCAAAAAATAATCGACAATCCTTTAGTCGACAATAAAGACGTTATTCCACGCCTTGCCGTTATCACGAATAGCACCTATGATGGTTTGGTTTATAATGTGGATAATATTAAACACGCTTTGTTAAAAGCAGGTATTGATTACATCCATTTTGATGAAGCCTGGTTTCCGTATGCAAAGTTTCATCCTTTTTATCAGGGTAAATTTGCGATGAGCGACAGTGCCTTAGAAAAACAGCCTACGGTGTTCAGCACTCAGTCTACACATAAATTATTGGCTGCTTTTTCACAAGCATCGATGATCCACCTTAAACAGGGTACGGGTGCGATTGAACGTGAAATTTTTAATGAATCTTTTATGATGCATACTTCCACTTCGCCGCAATATGGAATCATCGCTTCGCTGGATGTATCTTCCCGTATGATGGCAGGCCGTTCTGGAGTGCAGCTGATGTCCGAAGCGTTGGCTATAGCCATTGCTTTTCGCCAAGAATTGAATAAGGTCAATCAATACGATAAAAACAATGAGGGCCCTGAAAATTGGGCGTTTAAATTATGGCAACCCGATGAAGTGGATAATATCTTTCTAGCTGAAGACGATCATTTCTTGAAGGACCCTACGCATAGCGATGCCATATGGAAATTAAGCGCTAAAAAACCGTGGCATGGTTTTCCCGAAATGGATGAAAACCATTTGTTTTTAGATCCCATCAAGGTAACGCTATTGACCCCTGGTATAGATGAAACGGCGACGGCGCAAGATTTTGGTATTCCAGCGCCTATAGTCAGTCGTTATTTAATTAAAAATGGCGTCGTGGATGAAAAAACAGGTTTTTATAGCATGTTGTTTTTATTCTCTATAGGGGTTAATAAAAGCAAGGCATTAACACTACTAACGCAATTAGAACATTTTAAAGATCAGTTCAATCAAAATGTCTCGTTAAAAAAATCTTTTCCAACTTTGGTACAGGAATATGCGACGCGCTATAAAAAAATGACCTTGCAGGATTTGGCAAAAGAAATGCATGCATTCTTAACAAAACGAAAAGCAGCCACTTTATTGATGAATGCCTATGATACCTTACCCGAACCTGTGTTAACGCCATACGATGCGTATCAAGCCTTAATTTCTAGACGTTGGCGTTGCGTGCCTATAGATGAATTATTAGGGAAGATCGTATTGACCATGGTGGCGCCTTATCCACCCGGGATCCCTATTATTATGCCCGGTGAACGTATCACCCAAAAACATATCGTCATTTTAAATTTTCTAAAGTTGTTAGAAAGCTTTGACAATACTTTCCCCGGTTTTGAAAATGAAGTTCATGGTGCGAAAATAGTAGAAAATGAAGAAGCGAGTACACGCAGTTACTATTTTTATTGTTTAGAAGAATAGTGAGGCAGGCTTATGCACTACCCACATTGACGGGCTCAAGCCATCAAAATAAATTTTATATTTTCTTTCGTTTGTTGTGGCTTGTTATCTATCGATGCGGTGTAAAAATGAATGACTAAACGATGGCGTCCTAGACTCATTAAAGGGTAAACCGAGCTATTGTGCTCTAAACCTACCCGTACCAGTGGGCAAAAACGTTCTGGTTGCAAGGTCGTTTGATAAAACCCCTCTGCTGCAACCAATTTGCTTTCACGGGTATTATCGCGCCCTAGCTTTAGCAGTAGGCGCACGGCTTTGTAGGGCTCTTCTAGATCGACAAGCCAGTGTTTTAAATAATTTTGCTGCTTTTCCGGAGCAAGATTAAGCCAATAATGATATTGAGGCAGATCGGCATTGCAAGTACCGCCGGGGGTTAAAAAATATTGCTTCGCATTGTTAATAAAGCAATGCTCCCGCGTCTCATGCCCAAATTTACCATATTTAGGTTGTAACAGCTCAATCAAGTGGTTTAATTCATCCAAGGCCAATTTTAGCGAACGATTGTCTACATCTGGATTGCCCTTAAATTGCTGAAAGTGTTCCACATAACGGCGAAATTCGGCAATAAATTTGGTTTTAATATCGGGGCGGTCTAAAATCTGCAAAATATCCAATAAAGTGCCTAATGCTGCATGGGAGGAACCCGCCTTAGGGATCTCCAAATAGTAATCTAACAATTTAGACAAATATTCCAATCGTAGACAGGTGCGTATTAATTCGTTCAAAGGTTGTTCATAATAGATATAATTTACAGCCATGTTGTATAAAGTTCCTTTTTATTCCTACCGACAGTGTAGCATTTTTACAGCAGGATTGCATGGGAGAATATTGCCATGAATGCACAGCTACGATGATTGCAGAAAAGAATAGTGTATTGTTAATTTTGCGCTGATATTAAACAGTAATGAATGCTTTAACCGTATTTTATAGGAGAATACCTATAAAGAGCCATATTTAAGCGGTGATCTTAAAATTTAGATGTTAGACAGTTTTTATAAAAAGTCTATAAACAGTAAATTTGGATCGAGTCTTGACGGAACCATAAAAGATAACACTAGGTTTGCCTAAGGCGCCATCCCTCGAACTACAAAATTTTGAATTGCGGGAAGGCCTATGAGAAGTTCATTAGAGTTTTGTATTCCATTCACACAATCCGATAGAACGCTACCAATTACATCGCATCCCGCTCTCAAGCAGTATTCCAATAATCTTCCTGCTGCCTCTTTAAATTGACCTTCATGCTGTGCAAGATATCGAATTGCCGGATCGAAATTATCACATAGTTGTCTGCAAGGATCTGTCTCCCATTTGTTTTCATCAACGCCATGAGGTATAAACGTAACTCCAGGAAAATTAATTAACTCGGCAGCAGCAGCGGCGCTACTTACTGCAAATGTTGCAAGCATAAGAAATGCGAGTCCTTTATAGAGTTTCGTTGTTGTAGCGCTAGATCTAGACGGAGTAGAGGTATCAGAAGAAGAAAAATATCCAAACATAAAAATTGTGTCTCGACTATATTAATGTATTTTCTTTATATCAAAAGCAGATTTCTTTGTCAAGGCTATTTGGGGTTCTGTCGGTTATGCTTGTATTTACCGGAATTGTAATGTAAATTCTTGATTTATAACATGGGCCGTGTTGGGATCGAACCAACGACCCGCTGATTAAGAGTCAGAAATTATTGCCTTATACACTGATCTATTGAACTATATAACCCTTTACAAAACAATACATTAGCCTTATAATCAGCTTTACAGTGCTACACTAAATAGTATCTAACTTGACCGAAGCCGTAGCACCAGAGTAGCACCAAAGTTTAAAGGGAACAAGACCTATGTCAAATCAAGCTTTTAATTTCACCAAGCCAGGGCTAGAGGCTTTGCCTATTTCAGAGCCAGGCCAGCGGCTTATATACCACGATGCCAGCAAGCAAGCCCAAGGCTTACAACTTCGTGTGAGCAATACAGCAAAGACCTTTTTTGTCCAAAAGCGGGTAAATGGCGTTCCTCAGCGTGTAACCCTGGGGCGATTCCCTGAGATGACCATTGAGCAAGCCAGAAAACAGGCCGCTAAGGTCTTAGGACAGATTGCGGAAGGCGTCAATCCTAGAAATGAGAGAAAAAAACAAAAGCTTGAGCTAAAAAGCTTAAAAGACGTTTTGGACGACTACTTAGTGACCAGAAAGGAGCTTAAGCCTAGAACTAAAGAGGATATGTTTAAATTCCTAAAATCAGTATGTCCAAATTGGCTAGAATTGCCACTAAATAAAATCACCCCCGACATGGTTATGCAACGGCATAAAGAACATGGAGAGCAAAGAAGTAAGGCAGCGGCCAATTTAACCATGCGCTATTTGAGGGCCTTGTTTAACTTTGCGATGGCGCAGTATCAAAACGAAGATGGGAAACCTCTTATAGAGGTGAACCCTGTTGAAAAGCTGTCGCAAACCAAGGCTTGGTTTAGGGTAGACCGTAGGCAAACAGTGATAAAAGCGCATGAGCTAGGGGCGTGGTTAGAAGCCGTACAGGCCTTGCCTAAGGTGGATTTTCGGGACTATTTCTTGCTGGTATTGCTTACAGGCCTTAGACGAGAAGAAGCTCTCAAGCTTTGCTGGGCTGATGTCGATTTAGAGCAAAAAACCTTTATCATTCGCGAGCCTAAAAACCACAAAGATCACACTTTGCCAATGTCTGATTTTATCTTTAGCCTTTTTCAACGCCGTAAATCTGTGGCGGTATCTGATTATGTTTTTGCAGATGCTAAAGGGCGGGTGATATCTAATTTCCGCCACGCCATTGCGGCCATTAAACAGGCTAGCGGTATTGATTTTTGCATTCATGATCTACGCAGAACCTTTGCCACGGTGGCTGAATCATTAGATATACCAGCCTATGCCTTAAAGCGATTGCTTAATCACGCCGATGGGGGTGATGTTACCGCGGGGTATATTGTGGCTAATGTGGAGAGATTGCGGGAACCGATGCAAAAGATTACGGACTTTGTATTGGGGGGTAAAAAAATGAAATCAGAGGCTAATAATTTGAAAAAAGTTAGTTGTATCAATTCTGGCTCAAGAGTTTAGAGGTTTTTATGTTTAGTAATATGAATAGTCGTTTGCCAGTTAAATTTGAAGATATAAAAAAAGAATGGGCTCAATATAAACCAACTTTACAGCTTGGAGAAATTTTAGAATTTGCCAATAAGGGATTTTTTGGTGTTTATGTAAATTATATTGAAAAGAAAGGGCAAACTCAGCTTGAAATTGAAAATGAAATTAGTAATGATATTAAAAAGAGCAAGTTTTCGAGAATGTTGGTTGGAGCAATAAAAGAGCTTTTAGAAGGACATCGTGAAAAGCTAGATGAGTTTATAGAGTGGGAGCTTATTATAGTATCACTAAACTGTGGACAAGTGTTAAGCGACGAAAACAAAAGAAAAGCTTTAGAAAAAGATGCTCCCATATTGATAAAAAGAGATGAAGAATTTAGTGTATATGGATGTTCACAAAACGAATGGAAAGAAACTGAATTAAAGTTAAGAGATTTGACCGATTTACAAAAAAAACTGCTTTATAGCTTGAATTATAATTCTCCACTGTTAAAAAGCAGGGAGCTTACTAAAGAAGTTATTGGCCTCATAATAAAACACCATAAACCTTATCTATCTCACGATTGGCCTGTGAGTGATTTCATAAAAGTATATAACCAAGTTTATACTGCTGCTTTAAATGTTATCGCAGAAAGATATACTCTTTATTTGAGCCCTGCTCCACATGGGGAAGAGTCTATGGAAAATACAATATATCTTAACAAAGATACACGCAGATTTAGTTACGCTGGGCAAGCTGATCTTTATGATCGTTTACCGAGCTATATAGATTTGTCAAGCTTAAGTTGCGACTATTCTTTTCAGGAAAATTTACCAGTGAAACTGAAAGTAATAGAATATGTACTGCATAGTAGTGTTATAGACTCAATACAGTTTGAAAAAATCCAAGAACAATTTCCTGAGGTTCTGAATGTTCTTATAGCTCATTATAAAGATATTTTTCAAACATCTGAAGAGGAATCGGTACGTTATTTCAAACATATGCCTAAAGTTAGATGCGGCAGTAATGATTATTGGGTAAATATTATAGATACAGCTAGCCGGTTCCGATACCTTGAAATAGATTTAGATGCTTGTATAAAAAATGAAGATTACTATGTAAATGAAAATAAGACTCGTTTAGAAAAATTGACTAATTTTAGAAAAGAAAAACAAAACCTGTTAAAAAAATATAAAAATCATGAGCGGTTACCAATAGGTGCAGAAATAGAAATATTAGATTTATGTGAAGCATGGTCTGTTGACAATTTGCTAAAAGATAGAAATGAACCGATAATTTCCTTTTCATTTGGTTTTTTTAGTAAAACTGATTCACAAGGCAACTCTAGAATTGTAAGTAATTACCGTACAGCATCTAGCTTGGCTTTAGCTGAAGATTTTCTGTTTTTCCCTGATCAGCTCGCTCAGTTTGAGCTTATGGATGAATTTAAGACGTGGATAAGTAAAGGTAAAACAATAGATTTAGCGGTTGAGGATGGTAAATTATTTAAAATAGGCCGCTGTCATTTCCGCAAAGACCTTAAAAAACTTCACGAACAATATTATAGTCCTAATACAGACAATAAAGAATTGGCTGAAAAGATCTGGAATGAATTAAAGAAAAATGTAACAAAATATAGAGAGGTTATTATAGAAATTGGCGCTTGGGATGATCCATATGCTGTGATTATACTTAATAAAAGAAAAGATGGGGCGAGTGAATATACAACGTGGAAAAAAAGTGTTTTTCAACGGCGGGTATCTGAATTAAATCGGGATAAAATAAACGAAAAAATTGAAGCTTTAAGCCAAAACCTGCAGATACAATAAAAAATAAATTTATCATGTCTAAATGGATGTAACCAGTTCACTCCCTCTCTTTTCCAAGTTCTAATTTCAATATTATTGATTTATTTATAACCAAAAATGATCTTTTGCGGCCATTTTTTGTAATTTTACAATTTCACCGTTCACTCAGTGAAATCACCGGTGAAACTCTGATGGTACTTTCCCCTACGATACAGATCAATCCCGTTCTGTATGTCTTAATTAGGAGAAATACCGATGAGTATCAATATTAAAGCAGGCATAGATTATCAACAATCATACGATTCTATGCCAGATTCTACGCTACTTGATCAATCACCAGCAGCCAGAGTTTTGGGTATGTCTGAGGCTTTTATGCAAGCGGCGCGTACGCATGGGAGGCATGGCATCCCATTCATTAAAGTTGGGAGGAAGGTCAAATATCGTTTAGGTGACTTGAGGCAGTTTTTGGCAAACCACACAAAAACACACACGGGGGACAAATAAATGAAGGAGAAAAAAACTGATCATTCTGCAAATACTGATCGTCAAAAGATCCTAACGGCTTTGCGTGAAAGACCACGGTCCACGATCGAACTCAGGCATCGTTTTGATTGCCTCGGAGTAGCCCCCAGAATTTGGGAACTTCGCCATATTTACGGTCACAACATTTTGTCGCATTGGTCCTATGGTGAAAATCCTGGCGGGGGAAAACATCGCATAGCACTCTATGCCTTGTTCCCCGGAAAATACACAGGAGGCAACAACTAATGTACCAAGAAAAAAGGCCGATTGGGGAATGTATGCCCCCAATCGGAACGATAAAAAATACTTATATCAACGCTCATCGTATCACAAATCAAATCGATCCGCTAGATTTTTACATTCACGAACTAGGCAAGCTTTTAATCGGAAGATCGGGTTGGATTGAGGCTGGCCCTTGTCCTTTTCATGTTGGCGATAGCCCTGATTCATTCCAGGTAGATCTAAATTTTGGAGCCTTCAGGTGTCTGTCTTGCGAGGCAGAAGGCTGCGATATTG
>VFJT01000147.1 GCA_009885935.1 Gammaproteobacteria bacterium | reverse complement strand
ATTTGGTGGAGGCGGCGGGAATTGAACCCGCGTCCGTAAATTCTCCGCCCTTAGCACTACATGTTTAGCCGTATTATTTAATTTGACCACTTAGGCTCCAATCGGCAGGATCCTAAGCAGCGATGCCCTAAATTTGACTGACTCAGTAGGGCCTACTTTCGCCAGCGGTCCTGTATTGTATTACCCTCACCGTAAGCCCACAGGCGGACTAGGGTGCTGGCGCCGTGCTGTAGTTTAAGCAGCAGGACAGTGGAGACTAAGCAGCTAGTGCTAGGAATTCACTGTCGTTTTCAGCGTAAAGTTCACGTTTTGCGATTACTTTATTTGCAGCGTGATTAACGAGGTAAGCTACATCCTCGACATGCGCCTTAGGTTTTGCAACCCACGTCGAAACCAGGTCGCCCCCTAATACACTGTAAGTATAACATGTCTGAATTATTTTTCCAATACCTTTAGTGCTGCATTCATGGTCTTTAAAAAATGGCATAAAACATAATAATCTAGCCACGCCTGGCGACTATAAGCCGGATTTTGCTCCAATAGAGCTGCTTTTTGTTGAAAAAGACTATAACGTATTGAAAATTCAGGACTAAATACAATGGCCTTCTCATCTATAAGGGCCGTGTTAATGTCGTTTAAATCCTGTAAAGTAGCCTCTAGCAGGGCGCGCAATTCCTCTTTCAACGCTAAAAACAAGGATCTATCCTGTAAGTGCAATAACCAGGAAGCGCTACCGCTTAATTGATGGTAAAAATGGCTTAACGCTTTTAAGGTATGTTTTATCTCTTTTTTGCTGTGGTGTCGCCCCAATTCATAGCCTAAGTGCACATATTCCTGATCCAATTCAGACAGCAACACCAAGCAGGCATTGGCCTTTTTCAGCATAACCTTGGGATTTGTTTTAGGCGATAGCAGCGTTTCTAATATTTGATCCGACAAGGCACGGGCATCGGCTATAAACAAGGAGATTTTAGCCAGCAAGGTGTCCTCTGTTTTTATAGGAAAAACTAAAAAACTGCATAATAGGGTAATTGCCGCGCCCAACAGGGTTTCTACTATACGCACTATCAGTAGATGTACGCTCCACGACTGAATTAAGGCAAAAAAGAAAACGATAAAAACAGAAGCGAAAAAAGCGGAGCCTAAGTAAAATCGTTGCAAAAAACAAATCTGAAAAAACACGCTGCAGAGGATGATGGTCACAATGGGCAGTTCTGTAGTCGGGATTATAAAGTAAAGTCCAGTAGCAAGGCTTCCGCCAAAAATAGTCATGAGGATGCGTTCTAATGACTTTTTAATGCTGCTGCCCAAGGTTTGTGAAAATAAAATCATGCTGGTAAATACAGCCCAATAAGAGCGCTCAAAATTATAGAAATGCTGTATGCTTAAAGCTATGGCCATAGCGACCGCAGCTTGCAAGCCTAAGCGCAAATGTGGATTACTGAGCATGACTTGGCTCCTTTGTGAATGCACACAAGCGATCGCACAATTCATTTAAACTGTTGATGAATTGATATAGCGGTACTAGATCCTCCACATTTAGGGATGATTGCTCCAAAAGTTCTTTGAGCGTGTCAAAGCTTTTAGGATAAGTAATGGTTTTATCTATTAAAACAACTTTTCCCGCGCGGGCATTTACGCTGATATTACGCGTGAAGACACTTAAATCTTTTAAGCTTTGGCGCAGTGCTGTTTTAATTTTAACCTCTTCAATTAATGCACTGTGTGCTAAAGTGATCAGGTTATCTTGCAACATCAGCAAGGCTTTTCCAGCCAAATAATGGGTGGTCAACAAAGACAAAAGATAGTCTTTTCGTACAGAACTTACAACGTCAAATGAGGTTAGGATAGTTTGATTGTGCAGATAATATTTTCTTAAAGAGCGGCGCAGTTTGAAAGAATGTTTTTCTTTACCTCTAAAGGCATCGGGTTGATGCAGTTGTTGCTCTAAGGCCAGGCTGCGCGCATGAACTAAAATGACAAAATAGCGAATGTTTTCAAAAAAATAAGATAAAGGACGTGGTGGTAATACATAAAAATAAATGAAGAAAGAAATAACACAGCCTAGTGCGATACAGCCTAGACGCATTATAAAAGCAACACCGCTGATGTTGGGTAAGAGCGTGGTAATAAAGCCCATGATCCAAATAAACAAAGGAAAGAGCGCATAGCGTGGACCTAGTGCGCGTAGAGCGAAAACGCTAAAACTCGCGCAAATGATGACTATCGCTATTGCCAGAGGATAGGGACTCACAAAAGATACCAGGGAAAAATAAAGAAGCAAAGCGATGGCAGCAATTGCAAAGGTGATTTTTTGTGAGTGTATAGTTATGCCACTAATTCCTTGACAGACTAATCCAGCGGCAAAACAAGCCAATACACGCGTGTACAATCCAGGCCAATAACAAAGTAACAGTGTGATGATGGCCGCCAGCAGGGTGCGAATGCCTTGCCGTAAGTGCAAGTGCCCGGGATCAGCTTCCCAGAGAAAATGCGTAATACGCTGTTTTAAGTGGCGAATGGATATATCAAACATCCCTACGCGTCAACCCCATCTGCGTTACAATCGTCGTGGAAATTTCTTCTACAGAACGCACTGTGGCATCTATAAAAGGAATGTTTTCGCGCAACAATAAATCTTTCATATTTTTTAATTCATGCTGACAACGCGCCAAGGAAGCGTAATCGGTATTGGGCTTACGCTTGCTTCTAATCGCATGCAAATGATCGGGGGCGATGATCAAACCAAATAATTTCTGGCGTTGTTCTTTTAATGCTGCAGGTAATTCAAAGTATTGTCCATCATCATCGGTGTAAGCATAATTTGCGGCATAAATACCAAAATGCATTGCCAAATAAAGGCAAGTGGGTGTTTTGCCCGAACGCGAGACACCCACCAAAATCACATCGGCTTCGGGGTAGAATTGATAGCCTAAGCCATCGTCTGTGCTGAGGGTATAATTGAGGGCATCTATACGCATGTTATAAGCAGGGTTATTCTCTAAGCCGTGCGCGCCGCCTATGCGGGTATTGGAAGGGAGTTGCCAATGCTTTTCCAGTTGTTCTATAAAGCCATGAAAAAAATCCAGCATAACGGCATGGCTTTGGCTGATTTCATTGCGCAAGGCATCATCGACAATGGTGGTAAATAGCACTGGTTTTTCGCCACTTTTTTCGTAGATGCTGTTGATTTCGCTGACAACGGCGCGTGCTTTTTCCAGTGTATCTATAAAGGGCCTGAATTGCTTAATCAGTTGTACATTGGGAAATTGTGTTAATAGGCTATGGCCCACATTTGCCGCTGTGATGCCGGTGCCGTCGGAGATAAAAAAAATGGTTTTAGAGCTGGACATAAGGCTACTTAGGTAGTGGCTACTTGGGTGTGAAGTGTACACTACAATAAGTTGGCACTCAATCTAGGAATAATGATAGAATGACGCGTTGCGCAAAAAAGGAAGTAGCGCTAACACAAATTGTTTATTTTTAAGACAGAATCAGTGAGTGGAGTAAGTCATGGCTTGGAATCAACCTGGCAATCAGAAGAACAACGACCCGTGGGGCAAAAAACCGACCAACGGCAATGATACAGCAGATATCGATAAACTACTTAAAGACATACAAGATAAGTTACGTCGTGTGTTTGGCAAAACCAAGCCCAAGGGCGCAGGCCAGGACGATACGCCTGGTAATGGGCTGCCGTGGCGTTGGATTATCGGTGTAATCGTCGGGTTGTGGATACTGACAGGCTTTTATATAGTCAAGCCGGCGGAAAAAGCCGTTGTGTTGCGTATGGGACAATATGTCAAAACAGTAGGGGATGGCCCGCATTGGGCACCCACTCTAATAGACCATATCTATAAGGTAGATGAGCAACATGTTTTTTCTTATTCCTACAATGCGGATATGCTGACTAAAGATGAAAATATCGTCAATGTCGATATCGCGATACAATATCGCATCAGCGATGCGCGGGACTTTCTGTTTAATGTGGTCGATCCTATTGCCACCTTGCAAGAATCTACCGCCAGTGCTTTACGGCAAGTCATCGGTAATACCACTTTAGATCAAGTGTTAACCAGTGGCCGTGAAACGGTACGAGCAGGTGTACAAGAGCAATTAAGTTATATTTTAAAAAGCTATGGTGTAGGCATGCAAGTGGTGGATGTGGCCTTACAGCCCGCAAAACCACCGGATGAAGTCAAAGATGCTTTCGATAATGCCATCAAAGCCGAGCAAGAACGTGAACAGATTGTCAATCAGGCGCGCGGTTACCAAGAAAAGGTAATTCCTGAAGCCATGGGGCAGGCACAGCGGTTATTAGCGAGTGCTAGAGGGTACAAAGAACAAGTGGTGTTGAATGCCCAAGGTGAAACAGCGCGCTTTTTGGCGATGTTGCCAGAATATCGCCGCTCACCGGGGGTTATGCGCGAACGTCTTTATTTGGGCACGGTAGAATCCGTACTGTCTAAAACCAGTAAATTGTTTATCGATGTGAATAAAGGCAATCAATTGTTTTTGAATGTGCCGATTGACAAAATGTTGGCAGATGCAGGTGAGGTCGATAACCCTGTGGATGGTGCTGTGAGTAGTGATGATAAACAAAACGTAAGTTTAGCTGCAGCGGCGGCGGCAGCGAGTACAGCCAACAATAGCAGTGATAGCTACTTGGATTCGTCGGCATCTGGCAATAGTTATCTCAATTCAGGCGATGGGGGCCAATAATGAATCAGCATAAGAAACTTATTGGTATTATCGCCGTTGCCGTGATTATTTTGGCATCGATGTCTTTATATACCGTGCGCGCTGATGAAAAGGCGATGATCCAACGATTGGGTGCGTTGAAAGGCGCTAGCGATGGCAGTAGTTATATTGCTGAGCCAGGGTTGCATGTCAAATGGCCGGTGATAGAACATGTCTTGATCTTTAGCACTAAGCTGCAAAATCTAGACATTAAATCTTCACCGATTGTCACGGTTGAAAAGAAACGCGTTATTGCCGATTACTTTGTCAAATGGCGAATTCGTAATGTACCGCAGTTTTATAAAACAACCGGCGGCAGCATTCAAAACACCGATCAATTGCTAGAACAGCAATTAAACGATGCTTTGCGCGCTGAGTTTGGTCGTCGCACCATCAATGAAGTGGTGTCAGACGATAGAGCCAGCATCATGCAAGCATTGAATCAAAAAGCCAATGAGGGTGCGCAGAAATTGGGGATAGACGTAGTCGATGTGCGCATCAAAGGCATTGATTTGCCGCCGGAGGTTAGCGGCTCTGTGTTTGCGCGTATGCGCGCAGAGCGGGAGAAAGTAGCCACCGAATTACGCGCCAAAGGACACGCTGAAGGCGAAGCGGTACGCGCTAAAGCCGATGAACAAGCGACAGTGATCGTAGCCACCGCGAGAAAAGAGGCGAATGATATACGGGCTGAAGGCGATGGTCGTGCTGCTAAAATCTATGCCGATGCCTATACCCAAGATGAATCGTTCTACAGCTTGTATCGTAGTTTAGAAGCCTACAGAAGAACGTTTTCTAATCCTAAAGATATCATCGTAGTGACGCCGCAAAGTCAATTTTTTGATTACTTCAATAAATCGTCTAAAGGTGCAGCAAAATAGAATTTGATTGGGCGGACACGGGGGTCCGCCCCTACGGTAGATCCGTGTAATAAAATATCGTAGGGGCAGGCCCCTGTGCCTGCCCTTGTTTGGGCGGACACGTGGGCCTGTCCCTACGGTAGATCCGTGTAATAAAATATCGTAGGGGCAGGCCCCTGTGCCTGCCCTTGTTTGGGCGGACACGGGGGTTGTTCCCTTACGGCACATTAAAATAAGAGAGATGTACATGGCTAAAAATGTAGTGGTTCTAGGCAGTCAATGGGGTGATGAAGGTAAGGGTAAAATCGTTGATTTGCTTACAGAGCGCGTACAAGGAGTCGTGCGTTTCCAAGGAGGGCATAATGCAGGACATACGTTGGTGGTCAATGGTGAAAAAACAGTTTTGCATTTATTACCTTCCGGTATTTTGCATCCTGGGGTAGAATGCATGATAGGCAATGGCGTTGTCTTGTCATTGCCAGAATTGAAAAAAGAAATTGAATTGCTGGAGCAGCAAGGCGTTGCGGTTAGGACACAACTCAAAATCAGCGGTGCTTGCCCATTGGTAATGCCGTATCATGTGGCCTTAGATTTGGCACGCGAAACAAAGCGGGGGCAACGGTTAATTGGCACTACTGGGCGTGGCATAGGCCCTGCTTATGAAGATAAAGTCGCGAGAAGGGGGATACGTTTTGCCGATGTTTTAGAACCCGATCATTTTTCAGAATTATTACAAGAGAATTTAGATTATCATAATTTTATTTTAAAAAATTATTTTATGACCTCTACCTTCGATTATAGCCAAATCTATAATGAAACCTTAGCGCTAGCCGATAATTTATTGCCGATGATAGCGGATGTACCCATGTTGATTATGGCACACAGAAAAAAAGATCATTCTCTATTGTTCGAAGGCGCGCAAGGGACATTTTTAGATATAGATCACGGTACTTATCCTTATGTAACTTCTTCCAATACCACGGCAGGTAGCGCGTGTACTGGCAGTGGTTTAGGGCCATGTTATATAGATTATGTTTTGGGGATCACCAAAGCGTATACCACGCGCGTTGGCTCTGGGCCGTTTCCTACAGAATTAACGGGCCCATTAGGCGACGCTTTAGTTGAACAGGGCCGTGAATTTGGTGCTACCACAGGACGTAGGCGTCGTTGTGGTTGGTTCGATGCGGTCGCTATGCAACGGGCGGTTGAAATTAATAGTTTATCGGGATTGTGTATCACCAAAATGGATGTATTAGATACTTTTGATACCATCCAAATTGCAGTGGCTTACGAAAAAGGGGCTGACAATTTCTACGGCCGCACGCCAGTGAAACCTATCTATGAGGAATTACCAGGATGGAAAACATCCATTGCTGGGATTGATTCTTGGGCTAAATTGCCCGATAAAGCCAAAGCTTATGTGAAGCGCATTGAAGCCTTGCTTGAAGTTCCTGTGGTGATGATATCAACGGGCCCAGATCGTAAACACACCATACAATTAGCGCCTATTTTTTAATAGCCGTAGGGGCAGCGTGGCTGCCCTTTAAAAATATCGTAGGGGCGGACCCCCGTGTCTGCCCTTTTTTAAAAAATGTAAGGAATTCCACAGAATGGAACCCTCAAAAGCAACTATTTTTTATTGCGAAGGTCTGTGGACACAAGCAGATAGTGCAAAGCTGACGCGTGTGTTGGCGACGTTACAACCCGAAGTCAATAAACCCTTTGTAATTGAAGGCAGCAAAGTAAATGCACTGGATTCAGTCGGCGCTTTACTGTTAACCAATTTCGCGCAACACTGGCAATCCTTAGGTTGGGTAGTGCAATGGAATGGTTTTTCAGAAGCGCAAAAGGATGTTTTTGCTTTAATTAAAGAATATGTCGCCGAACCACCCACTGTGCCACCTCAGCCCGCGTTACCATGGCTATGGATGCAAACTCTGGGTCAAAAAACCGTTAATTTAGGCTTGCAACTCTGGGCATTTTTTTCTTTTGTAGGCGTGATTTTTTATGAAGGCTTAGGTTGGTGTAAAGCGCCCCATAAGATCCGTTTTAAGTCCATATGCAATAGTATCCAGGCTACGGGAACACGCGCAACCTTCATCGTAGCGTTGCTATCATTTTTAATAGGTGTGGTTCTAACGTATCAAGTGGCGGTGCAATTACGCAATTATGGTGCCAATATCTTTGTAGTTGATTTTTTAGGGATTGCTATTTTGCGTGAATTTGGCCCTATGATCACGGCCATTATTATTGCTGGTCGAACCGGATCCAGTTATGCGGCACAAATTGGTACGATGAAATTAACCGAAGAAGTAGCGGCGTTGCAAACGATGGGTTTATCGCCAGTTGAAGTGTTGGTACTGCCACGAGTAACCGCGTTGTTGTTTGCATTGCCTCTGTTGGTCATTTTATCGGAAGTGATGGCTTTATTCGGGGGTATGGTCATGGCCAGGGCTATGTTAGCCTTGAGTTTTTTTGATTTTATACAGCGCTTTAGTTATGCCGTAGACCTGCAAACTTTCATAATTGGTTTAATTAAGGTCCCGGTGTTTGCGTTATTGATTGCAACCATTGGTACTTTCCAGGGCTTTCAAGTGAAAGACAGTGCCGCCAGTGTAGGCGAACGTACCACCATCAGTGTAGTGCAGGGGATTTTTATGATCATCGTTGTCGATGCCGCCTTTTCTATTTTGTTTAGTTTTTTGGGGCTGTAAGGTATGGAACAAACTATTGCCATCAGCATTAAAGATTTACAAAGCCAGTTTGGTGGAGAAGTCATACACGATCATTTGGATTTAACGATTTATCAGGGTGAAATCATTGCCTTGGTAGGCGGCAGCGGTTGTGGTAAAACCACCTTATTAAAACAATTGTTAGGGCTGCATAAGCCCACTCGGGGTGAAATCAACATTTTGGGCATTGACATTTTAAAGCGAGGTGCCGATCTGCTATCTCTACAGCGCCGTTGGGGCGTGCTGTTTCAGCAAGGAGCGCTATTTTCTTCATTGACGGTGTTGGAAAATGTAGCCTTTGTGTTAAAAGAGCTGACGGCTTTACCCAAAGACATCATTGAAACGATGTCGTATATGAAAATGAAAATGGCACACTACCCGCTAGATTCGGCGCATAAATATCCCTCGGAATTAAGTGGTGGCATGTTAAAGCGAGCCGCTTTAGCTCGTGCTATCATTATGGACCCAGAGTTGTTGTTTTTAGACGAACCCACCTCAGGCCTAGATCCTATCAGTGCCGCTAGTCTAGATTCATTGGTGGTCGATTTGCAAAAAAGCCTAGGATTAACTATTGTATTAGTGACGCATGACCCCGACACCTTATGGACGGCGGTAGATAGAGTGGCTTTTTTAGGAGATAAGCGCGTGTTAGCGGTAAAGCCTATGGCGGAGCTCATTAAAGATCCGCACCCATTAATTCAAGCGTATTTCGCTAGTGCGCGGACAGAGAGGAAAGAACATCATGGAAACTAAGGGCTATTATGCCGCAGTCGGGTTTTTTGTAATCGTATTGTCCGCAATAGGGATTATCATCGCCTTGTGGCTGTCAGTAGGTATAGGCAGCAAACCCCATACGAATTATACCCTCTACATGGAAGAATCGGTGGCGGGTTTAAGTTTGAGTGCGCCGGTTAAATACAATGGTGTCGATGTGGGCGCGGTCAAAAAAATAACCATAGATCCCACAGATCCCGAGCGTGTCGTGATCATCATTGCAATTGCTCCCACCACACCTATTAATACAGCGACGCGCGCTACCTTAAATATGCAAGGGGTGACGGGGATTGCCTATATAGAATTAAGTGGCAGCAATCCTAATGCGCCGCCGCTGACGATACAACCGGGCCAACAATATCCAATTATCGCGACTGCACCCTCATTGTTATTTCGTATGGATGTAGCCATCGATCGCCTGTCTGAGAACTTAAAAAAAGTGAGCGCCAGTGTAAAGACAATTTTTAATAAAAAAAATGGGCTATTGTTGCAAGATACGTTAGAGAATATTGATGGAGCGTCACGCCGTTTGAATGCTGCGATGGGTTCAGCGCAGTTCACATTACAAAACAGCAATGTGACACTAGAAACCATCAATAACGAAATGTTGCCACAGGTGATGAATTTATTGAACAATGTAGATGGCGTTACGTTGCGTTTAGATGATTTCATCCAACAATTATCCGATAACCCCTCTATGCTCATTCGTGGACAGGCATCCACGCCGTTGGGACCAGGGGAAACACGCACTACAACTCAGTTGAGGAATTAAGCCATGTTAAAGAGAATAACGCTATTATTTGTAGTTCTATTGTTGACGGCTTGTCTATCTCCAGTCAACACTGCGCAAAAAAACAATTATGTATTAAATACAATGCCGCCGTTTAGCCATGCAGCCAAGGTCAAAACACAAGTGTTATTGGTATCGATGCCGCGCTTAGATGCGATAATGGATAACAACAAGATGATTTATTTAAATGGACAGCATCAGATTGGTTATTTTAGCGTACACCGTTGGGCGGCAAAACCCAATGACATGCTTTTTTCCTTATTGTTAAATACCCTACAGCAACAGAGCAAATTTCACGCTGTGATCAGTGCTCCCTACAATGGGCAAAGCGATTTACAATTAAATACAGTTAATTTTAGCATTGTACAAGATTTTACAGTTCGTCCTAGTCTAGCTCGGGTGAAAATGAATGTTAGCTTAAGCAGCCCGAAAAAACCTTACCTAGTAAAGACCCGTATTATACAAGCAAGCGTAGCGACCCGCGTAGATACGCCCGAAGCGGGTGTAGTGGCCGCGAACCTTGCTGTGGCGCAATGTCTAGCGCAAATAGTGGCATTTGTAAATGAATGAATAAGACTGTATTAAACACCAAACCTATCGCGGTTATTGTGGATCGCGATGGGGTTATCAACGCAGATCCGCATGGCTATATCAGTAAGCCCGAGGATTGGCATGCGTTGCCAGGTAGTCTAAAGGCCATTGCCGCATTAAATGCCTTAGGCATTAAGGTGGCTGTGGCCTCAAATCAATCGGGTGTAGGCCGTGGTTTTTTTGATGACAAGGCTTTAGAGCGGATTACGGAACGGATGCAAGCTTGCTTGGCGGCTCTGGGTGGGCATTTCGACTTTATTGCCTATTGCCCGCATCACCCGGAGGACGATTGCCCTTGTCGTAAGCCTAAAGCGGGCTTATTACTGCAAATTGGTCAGGCGCTGCAAATCCCATTAAATAAACAGGTTTGGTTTGTAGGGGACTCACAAAAAGATATTTTGGCGGCCCTTGCGGCTTCTTGTACCCCAGTTTTAGTTAAAACGGGCAATGGAGCGCGTACCTTAGCCATTGAAGTGAAGGGGGAGTACCCTGTTTTTGATGATTTGGCAGCAGTAGTTCGGTATATAGAAGGTTTAGAGTAAAAAATAACGTGGACTTAAGCTATTGTTAAGAAAACAGAATATACTTGGGATATAATACCCTTAATGGCTAATTATAGATATTTGCCATGACGGCTCATTAATTAAGGGTCTTAAGGAACAGTTAATATTGTGCGTGAGTATTTAGTATACAATGTATTTCATAAGTAGTTGGGGGAATAATATGTTGAAAAACAGACTATCAAAAATAGTAAAAGGGTGTAGCCGGGTCCTGTTAGGCTTGTTAGTCCTAGCACCTGTGGCGGCGATGGCCGCGCCTACTCTAGGAGGAGGCGGAGGATTGCTGCCTACAGCTGTGCCTGACGTAGTGACGATGCTGCTTACTTTGGATGAGAGCTTTCCGAACCTCATGCGTATGACCGCAGGACTGTCCTATTTGTTTGGTTTCGGCATCATGACTAAGGCGGTATGGGAGCTTAAAAAATATGGTATGGGCGTTTCCACGACGGCGCAGAACGATCTTCGGCCTACCATAATGGAGCTTTGTGTGGGCGTGGCGTTGGTATTTCTGCCTTCTACGTTGAAGACTTTATTGGCAACAGTATATGGTACAGACGCTATCACGGGTTACAAGCATCTTCCGGATTCGTCTTGGCAAGTGGCTTCGGACACGTTGATTATATTTGTAGCATTTATTGGTTTGGTGGCAGTTGTACGGGGTTTATTGCATCTGCATAAGGCGTCTAGTGGGCAGTCACAGCAAAATGGTTTTGCTAAGGGTATTATTCACTTAGTGGGCGGGGTGTTATCTCTTAATATTGTACAGGCTAAGAATATCCTGTATTCTACATTAGGGTTGACGACTTAAAGGGTTTTTGGGTATAGTTTTTATTTAATCAGAGAGGGTTTTGGAATGAAGTTGAATATTAGGTCTACGGTAAAGGCCGCTGTCTATATGACAATTGCTACCGGTTTTTTTACAATGGCGGCGTATGCAGACATAACGGGGTCTGCGCCAACCAACTCGGTAGGTGATGTGGCAGGAACGATGATAGATAGCTTTACGAACTTATCAAAAGTTATGACAGCCGTCGGTTATTTAGCTGGTATAGGTTTTACCCTTGCCTCTATCTTTAAATTTAAGCAGCATAAAGATAATGCACAGCAAATTCCAGTGACCACGCCTATTGCTTTGTTGGCCCTTGGTATAACGTTGCTCTTTATGCCTAGCGTCTTCCAAATGGGCGGTGCAACCTTGTTTGGTACGGGTGCGGAATCTGCGGGCGTAACCGGTATTACTACGATTCCTGGCCAAAATACTCAACCGTGAGTAACGGTAGTCCTAACAGAAAAAGGCGCTTAAAAAGCGCCTTTTTTTATTGCTTAGAAAAAAATAGTGTATATAACTTATCACACCAATGTAGATACAAGAAAGAACGTAGGGGCAATCCCCCGTGATTGCCCTTTTTGGGCAGACACGGGGGTCTGCCCCTACGATAATATATTTTCATTCCAATTATTACATTCTAGTCTTATGCTTTTCTCCGGGCACTTCTTTAACCCACTTAGGCACTAAAAATCCAGGGAGTTGTTCTTGCATTACCGTATAAAGAGCACGTTGTTTTTCTAGCGGCAAATCAAAATGAGCGCTGCCTGTAACGGCATCTAGAGTATGCAAATAGTAAGGCAAAATATGGCAGGCAAATAATGCTTCACTTAAAGCAACCAACGTCTCGGCATTGTCATTAACGCCGGCTAAAAATACGCTTTGATTCAAGACGGTTATGTTATTTTGTACCAGGGTATTACAAGCCGCGGCGATATCGTCGTCTAACTCTCGCGGATGATTACAATGTGTAACGAGGATGCTTTTTAAGCGGGTGTGCGTCAAAGCAGTGATGAGCTCGGGAGTGACACGCTCGGGAATGGTGGTGATCAAGCGCGTGTGTATACGCACGCGTTTTATGTGTGGAATTTCACTTAAAGTGTGGGTGAGGGTATGCAATAGCGGGTCGTTGGCGAGCAAGGGATCGCCGCCACTTAAAATAACTTCATTCACCTCGGCGTGCGCACGTATATAATCGTAGATGGCTTCTAAGCCCTGCGTGCCAGGGCGATTGTCCTCATAGGCAAAATGACGTCTAAAACAATAACGACAATTTATAGCACAACTGCCCACTAAGGTAATTAAGACACGACTAGCATATTTGTGCATTAAGCCGGGCAAAGGGTTATAGCGATGTTCTTCTAAAGGATCTAGCCTAAAGGCGCTATTTTGCTGCATTTCGATGGCTTGCGGTAAAATTTGCAGCAATAGGGGATCGCGCGCATCGTGAGGGTCAATCTTAGCCAAATAGCGGCGACTGGCCTTGAAGGCAAAGGAACTGTGTGCGGCACTAGAGATAAGCTCAGCTGCAGCGGGGATGAGGCTCGCTAGCGCATCAAGACTGGTAACGCATTGTTGTAAGGCTTGTTGCCAGCTTAGTTTCTGTTTCATGTAAATCAGTGGTAAATAAGGCACTAACGCGTTAAAATGGTGCTAATCATAGCACAGCTTGCTAATAAAGAGGAAATAATGGCGACATATAGTACAAATGAATTTAAAGGTGGTTTAAAAGTTATCATCGATAGCGATCCTTACTCTATTGTTGAGAATGAGTTCGTCAAACCCGGCAAGGGTCAAGCCTTTGTGCGCACTAAGTTGCGCAATTTAAAAACAGGCCGTGTTATTGAGAAAACTCTCAAATCAGGCGAGAGTTTGGAAGCGGCCGATGTGGCGGAAATAGAAGCACAATATTTATATACAGACGGTCATCATTGGCATTTTATGTCTCCCGCGAGCTTTGAGCAGGTTGCTGCTGAGAGCACGGCTATGGAAGACGCTAAGCTGTGGATTAAAGAACAGGATATTTGTACTATAGTGTTATGGAATGGCCAGCCCTTAAGTGTAGCCCCGCCTATATTCGTTACTTTGAAAATTGTTGAAACCGATCCCGGTGTACGTGGCGATACTTCCGGTGGCGGTACTAAACCTGCTAAATTAGAAACAGGCGCAGTGGTGAAGGTGCCTTTGTTTATACAAGAAGGGGAAGTCATTAAAGTGGATACCCGTACTAGCGAATACGTATCACGCGTAAAAGAATAGTTGTAATGATGTCATACTGTATTTAGGGAGAATAACATGACAGGCAAAAAAATCGGCATAGCTTTGTTGTTGATTTGTCTATGTGTTGTAGTAAGGTGGGCAAATGCTGCGCCTAGCCAGAGCATGACTTGGCAACAATGGTTGGCAGCAACGGAGCAAGAAGCAGTGTCTGCAGGAGTGTCCCCCGCAGTGGCGAATACCGCTTTAAATGGTTTAACACCGGATCAACGTGTATTGGGTTATGATAAAACACAACCAGAAAGCCGCTTAAGCTTTAAGCAATATAGACAATCACGCGGCGATGATGCTCGTGTTAGAATGGGGATCAACGAATATAGGCGCAATGCGCCATTATTAAACCGTGTGGCGCGCACTTATGGTGTATCGCCTTGCGTTATTGTATCTGTGTGGGGGATGGAAACAAGCTATGGTCATTATATGGGAAGTTTTCCGGTGATCCGCTCTTTGGCAACGTTAGCTTTTTACAGCAGGCGCAGCGATTATTTTCACGAGCAATTGATTTATGCTTTGCAAATCTTAAATGGCGGGCATATAGACAATGCACACTATGTAGGAGAATGGGCGGGGGCTTCCGGGCAGCCGCAGTTTATGCCCTCTAGTTTTCAAAAGTATGCGGTGGATTATGATGGCGATGGGCGTAAAAATATTTGGACCAGTAGGCCCGATATTTTTGCCTCTATTGCTAATTACTTGGCGCAATATGGTTGGCAAGCGAATGCACCGTGGGGTTATGAAGTCAATGTGCCTGCGCAATTAGGTCTGAAAAGTGGTGAAAACAATTGGTATCCGGTTTCGGCTTGGAAAAGTGCTGGAGTTACCTTAACCAATGGCCAACCCATTCCAGACAGTTCGGCAGAAGCCGTAGTGATTATGCCCGCTGGGGGCCCTGGTTTGTTGGCATTTCACAACTTTTTTGTGTTTAAAGAGTATAATAACTCAACTTATTATGCAGGAACGGTGAGCCATATGGCGAATGCAATTTGTCAGGGGTGAGAAAAAAATAAATGTTGAAACGATTAATGGTATGTTTAGTCGTGTTGCTTGCCCTTTTGGCCTGCAGCTCTAAATCCACGGAAAAATTGTCGCCGCAGGCTTATGCCGCGCAACAGCGCGCGAAGCTGATCGGCAATACTGAAAAAAAACTGCAAGCGGGGGGGGTGACCGTTATCCATCTAGGGCAAGAGACTATGTTGGTATTACCTGCGGATAAATTTTTCTTTATGGACTCATCCCATTTAAATGGTGATAATTACGCAACATTGAATAGTGTGAGCGATTATATTTCTTTGTTTGATGTGGAGACCATTAAAGTGGGCGGTTATAGCGATAACTGCGGGGATCCACTGCGTGCGGTGGCTTTATCGCGACAGCAAGCGCAAAATAGTGCGGATTACTTAAAGAACCAAGGGGTAAAAGCGCCTATTATTTATGCCATAGGGTATGGTTGTACTTTCCCTATTGCTGATAATAGTCGCAGCGATGGGCGGGCAATGAATAGGCGCATACAAATTACATTTTATCGTTTGGATACTAAGCGATAAACTGGATGTGTATTGAAGTTTGGAAAACGTAGGGGCGACCCCCTGTGGTCGCCCATCTAGGGCAGGCACGGGGGCCTGCCCCTACGCGCGAATTATGAGATGAGGAGGCTTTATGGCAGAAGAAGAAGTTAAACAAGACAAGAAAGCGGCTTTTAGCGCGCGTAAAAGCGCTATAGAAATAGTGCGCTTAAGAAATAACTATTATCGCGACAGCTATCGCTTTTTAATGGGTGCTGTGTTGGCTCTAGTGGTATTGTGTGTATTGATGATGGTGATCCTTTTCTATCTTTACACCACACGACCCTCACCGCGCTATTTTGCTACCAACGTGATAGGGGGTCTGGTTGAAATTCAACCCCTCACCGCGCCCAGTTTATCGGATGCCGCTGTATTATCATGGTCATCGCGTGCGGCAACGTCAGCCTTTACGTTAAACTATGCGCAATACCAACAGCAATTAGAAGAAACTAAAAATACTTATTTTACGCCCGCTGGCGGGCAAAAATTTTTGGATGCCATCAAAGCCTCATTAAATCTTCAAACGGTATTGCAAGGTTTTTTTGTAGTCACTGCCGAAGTGGTGCAAGCACCGACTATCTTACAACGCGGTATTATGACTACCCCAATGGGCAAAGCTTTTACCTGGCAAGTCAATGTGCCTATACGCGTGCAATGGACTAGCCAAGCACGCACTTTTAGCAATATGTATAATGTCGTTTTAACGGTTGTGCGCAGTACCCCGTTGATCGATCCTGTGGCTAGACAAATGAACTTAGACAGTTTGCAAGGGGTAGGCGTACTACAATTCGTAGCGCAAGCCCTCGGTTGATCTTTAGGAACAGTTATGGCAAATCGCCTGGATCGAAAAAATAGAGTTTATTTTAGAATCGTTATTGTCTCGACGGTTGTCATCATTGGCTTAATGGCGGCAACCTTCTGGCGTATTCAAAATCCAGAGGAGCCTAAATATTTTCAAGTGCAAATAGAACAAGGAAAAAAACAATTTACTCAGGTGCAATCTTATAATGCACGGCTATTGTCACGCGATGATTTGTTGCTGTGGGTGCAAGAAGTGGTTGGAAACATCTATACCTTCAATGCTATTACCTACCAACAAAGATTTAACGATATTCTTGCCAAGGATTTTACACCAGATGGCGCGGATTCTTTTCGCCAGGTGTTAAATGACAGCCAATTGTTAAAACAAGTGACTACGCAACAACTGAATTTGACCAGCATCGTTTCAGATCAACCGGTTATACTAAGGGAAGGATTTTTATTAGGGGAATACAGTTGGAAAGTGCAAATGCCGGTACTGTTAACGTTTGAAAGCGCTAGCGAAACGACGACGAAGCGTATTATCGTGACGGTTCTCATCATTAATGTTCCTACAGAAGAATCGCCACAGGCGGTAGCCATACAAGAATTTTGGTCTGTGGAATATTAAACCAAATTTGCATTTATTATTAATGCGCGTTATAATTCAAAACCCTAATTTTCTTGACATGGATAAACCATGAATAATACGGCATTAAAAGCCCGTTTGGCGGTGGCCTTAGCTCCGGGTTTGTCAGTGCGTGCCTGGCAAGGGATCGCTCAAAAGGGCCTCAATGCCGAGCAACTCATCACGGGTGGCGCGCGTTTGTGGCAAAGTCTGGCTTTAAAGCCTAGCACCACAGATTACCTAACATCCTTACCGTGGCCTCTGATAGACGAATGCATCGCTTGGCAAGACAATAACAGCGACTGCCAAATTTGTTTTGCTGAAGATGTATTTTACCCTGAATTGTTAAAGGCCATTCAAGCACCGCCTAAGCTATTATTCTTACAGGGGCGCAGCGAGTTATTACACAGGCCACAATTGGCGATTGTAGGCAGCCGTAATCCTACTACCACGGGCAACGAATGGGCCAGGCATTTTGCGCGTGAATTGGCGGCTTTGGGCTGGGTGATTACCAGCGGTCTGGCGCAAGGCATCGATGGCGTGGCGCATAGCGGTGCTTTAGAAGCTAAGGGACAAACGATCGCCGTTTTAGGAGCCGGCTTAAAACGGATTTACCCTAAGCGTCATCAGCGTTTGAGTGAAGATATCTTACAGACGGGGTTATTAATCTCGGAGTATCCTCCTTCTACACCGCCTTTGCCACAATATTTCCCGGCCCGAAATCGCATTATCAGTGGTTTGGCGGTGGGGGTGCTAGTGATAGAGGCGACTTTGCAAAGCGGCTCGTTAATCACGGCCCGTTTCGCATTACAGGAAGGGCGGCAGGTTTACGCTTTACCGGGTTCATTACACAATCCTTTAAGTAAAGGCTGCCATTTTTTAATTAAGGAAGGCGCCAAGCTGGTTGAGACTATAGACGACATATTAGAAGAGACCGCGGGCTTTGCTTCTTGGTATAGCGCGAAAATTGATCAAAAAAAGACTGCGAAGGATAAAAAAGACACCATTTTAGACAAAAAAGCACTAGAACTACTCAATAGCGTTGATTTTTCACCCACTTCTTTTAATGCTATTCTTATGCGTACGGGGTTGACGGTGACCGAAGTTTCCGTCATCCTCATGGCCTTAGAATTAAAGGGTTTGGTACGCATACAAAGTGGTGGTTATGAACGGACTGCCTAATAATCAAAGAACGTAGGGGCAGACCCCCGTGTCTGCCCTTTAGAATATCGTAGGGGCAGACCCCCGTGTCTGCCCTGTATTATATCTTGAGATGTATATATGATAAAAAATTTAGTGATCGTTGAATCTCCCGCCAAGGCAAAAACGATAGAAAAATATTTAGGTCCTGGAAATACCGTATTGGCCTCCTATGGGCATGTGCGCGATTTGGTGCCTAAAGAAGGCGCGGTTGATCCCGACAATGATTTTGCGATGCGTTATCAAGTCGCTGAAAAAAACAGTAAGCATGTAGAAGCCATTGCCAAAGGCATGAAGTCTGCAGATTGTTTGATTCTAGCCACTGATCCGGATAGAGAAGGGGAAGCCATCGCTTGGTCGGTGCAAGAACTCATGATAGAGCGCAAATTATTAAAAGACAAACCGGTAAAACGCGTTGTGTTTCATGAAATCACCAAAAGTGCTATTCAAGAAGCAATGCTGCATCCGCGTGAAGTGGCCATGCCGTTGGTGCATGCACAACAAGCGCGTCGCGCTTTAGATTATTTAGTCGGCTTTAAGTTATCGCCTTTATTGTGGAAAAAGGTGCGTCGAGGATTATCCGCAGGCCGGGTACAAAGCCCAGCATTGCGTATGATTGTAGAGCGCGAAGAAGAGATTGAACGTTTCAAGAGTGAGGAATATTGGACCTTACACGCCCATCTATTGGAAGCAAAGCAAGCATTTACCGCTAAACTACAGCAATATCAAGGTGAAAAATTAACGCAATTTAGCATTACCAATGAAGAACGAGCGACGATAGTGCAAGATACTCTGGCTAAAGCAGCTGGGGATCAACTCACCGTTGTGGCCTTAGACAAAAAACAACGTCGTCGTCAACCCGCAGCGCCGTTTATTACCTCCACCTTGCAACAAGAAGCGGCGCGTAAATTAGGCTTTACCGCCAAACGCACCATGATGATAGCGCAACAATTATATGAAGGTATTGATATAGGCGAGGGTGCCGCCGGTTTGATCAGTTATATGCGTACCGACTCGGTTAATTTGGCCAAAGAAGCTGTAGATGAAATACGCGCCTATATCGCGCAGCACTATGGCGCGAGAAATGTGCCAGAAACGCAGCCGGTGTATAAAACCAAGTCTAAGAATGCACAAGAAGCACACGAAGCCATTCGACCTACATCGGTGCTGAATATCCCGGATAAAATTAAAAAACATTTAAGCGCCGATCAATACAAGTTATACGCTTTAATTTGGAAGCGTACCGTAGCGAGCCAAATGATCCACGCCACTTTAGACACCGTCGCCGTAGATCTATCAGCCGGGGAAGGAAATATTTTTAGGGCCAATGGCTCGGTGATCAGCGATCCCGGTTTTATTGCCGTGTATCAAGAAGATAAAGACGATGCCAAACCGCAAGACGATAACGATAACGTATTGCCCGCCATGACCGTAGGTCAATTAATTCCTTTGGAAAAAATTGTAGGCACACAGCATTTCACTGAGCCGCCACCGCGTTATTCGGAAGCGAGTTTGGTTAAAGCCTTGGAAGAGCATGGTATAGGGCGGCCGTCGACGTATGCGTCGATCATTTCAACGCTGCAAAATAGAGAATATGTATTCTTAGATAAGAAGCGTTTCATTCCTACCGATGTAGGGCGGGTTGTCAATCGCTTTTTAACGCGTTTTTTTGCCACTTATGTAGATTATGATTTTACCGCTAACCTGGAAGATGAACTCGATGCGGTAGCGCGTGGTGAAAAAGAATGGGTTCCCTTATTAGAACAATTTTGGAAGCCCTTTATAAAGCAAGTTTTAATGATAGACGAAACCGTAGAACGTAAAGACGTGACTCAGGAAGCCATGGATGAAGCTTGCCCCAAATGTGCTAAGCCTCTATCTATACGCTTGGGACGTAAGGGTCGTTTTATAGGGTGTACTGCTTACCCAGAGTGCGACTATACGCGTAACTTAGAATCCTCCAGTACTGTCGATCCCGAAATCGTTGAGGGCCGCACTTGTGAGAAATGCGGCAAGCCTTTGCTGATCCGTGAAGGGCGTTATGGTAAATTTATAGGATGCAGCGGTTATCCCGATTGTCGTTATTTAGAACCCATTGAAAAACCCAGCGACACTAAAGTGGTTTGCCCTAAATGCACACAAGGTACGATATTGCAGCGCAAATCTAGGCGTGGCAAGATATTTTATTCCTGCAGCCGTTATCCCGATTGCGAATATGCGCTGTGGGATGAACCGCTGGCCGAACCTTGTCCTAACTGTCATTGGCCTATTTTGACTTTGAAGGTGAGTAAACGCAAAGGTCGCGAAAAAATTTGTCCGCAAAAGGAATGTGGCTATACGCTGTCTCTAGACGAGGAATAGTGCTGTCATTGCGAGGAGCGTAGCGACGCGGCAATCTAGGAAAATATAAACAATTATCGTAGGGGCAGACCCCCGTGTCTGCCCTTTAAAATATCGTAGGGGCAGACCCCCGTGTCTGCCCTTTAAAATATCGTAGGGGCAGCCCCCCGTGTCTGCCCTTTAAAATATCGTAGGGGCAGACCCCCGTGTCTGCCCTTTAGAATATCGTAGGGGCAGACTCCCGTGTCTGCCCTTTAGAAT
>VFJT01000058.1 GCA_009885935.1 Gammaproteobacteria bacterium | reverse complement strand
TCCTGTTCAAAGTCCGCATCGGTGACATTTGATATCCAATCAGTCATAAATTATACACCTCATTATCACTAGGAAATTGCATCATACGCCAATCTTAAAAAAACTACAATGCGGCTAGTTTTTAATGGCCCTCCCTCTCCACAAACTATCCTCTTTAACTGTACGTAGCAATGCGTTTACTATTACAAATCAGCATTTTTCTGAGCTATTTTGTTTTAACTCTATGAAAACAATGGTAATTTCATACCACATCAAACACTGCTCTATTTTTTTCAGTAATTATAGTGATATTTGTTATTTTCTTAGCCTCAACCGCTTGCATTATGCTAAAATTAGCACTTATACTATAAAGTGCTGATTTTTAGGGTATACTATCCCCACAAACATTTTACACGTAATTATTAGAGGCTAAAAAATGACTATTATACAGCTACAAAAAAAGGAAAGTACTCTTGAGCAAAGTTGCTTAGTGCACAACATTAAGCGCTTAATGGCTGCAAAGGGGCTTAATGAAGCAACCCTCGCTAAAAAAACATCTATTCCGCAACCCACGCTCCATAAAATTTTATCCGGAAAAACAGCTGATCCGCGCATATCGACTCTAAAATTAATATCTGAATTCTTTAACATCTCGTTAGACGCCATTATATATACACCGCCGCACGAGCAGTTTGATCTGGCCGTTAATGGTGTTAGACGGCAAACAAAGCACATCCCTGTTATTTCATGGCAACAAGCTGTGGATGCAGCAAGCTTCTTGACCATATTAGCGCCTAACAATTGGGAGGCTTGGCAAATCGCTACTGTAAAATCGGAACAGGTTGTTTCTTTAGTCAGTAAAATTAGCATGGAACCCAGATTCTCTAAGGGAACATTGTTGATGCTGGATCTGAATGCAAAACCTGTCGATGGCGATTTGGTAGTAGTACATTATCCCAATACCGATGAAGCTACATTACGCCAATTGTTTTTGGATGGTCCAGTCAAACGCTTAAATTCCCTTAACCAAGAACATGACGGCGATATCTTAGATGATAAAATACGTATCTTAGGCGTTGTCATACAAGCGGCGCGTATTTTTCACGACAATTAATGTTTTAAGATTTGAATCGGTGCGTAGGAACAAGCCCCCGTAGTTACTCCTGTTTGGGCAGGCACAAAGATCTGCCCCTACGTTTTTGTCAAGAGGAACTTTTATTGCCTTGAATCTTTTGCGCTAGCTCTTTGCAATACTTTGTAGCCTCAAATTCTATTATTTTATACTGCGCTAAACCATGTTTATAAAAGGGATCTTCTGTTATTAATTTGGCTGCGGTTTCCTTATCCAATAACGCAATGAAAATCCCCCCAACGCGTGGCTGCTTAGGCCCCGAAACAATCAGTAATCCTTTTGCGTAACACTGATCTAGCCATTCTCTGTGTTCCAATAGATGCTTATCTATTTCAGACAGCGGTTTTTGGTAAGTGAGTTCTATAATAAGCATTATGAGTTCCTTTTTTTAAGACGTTGTCTATTATACCTCAAACTGCAAATCGGCGCGTAGGGGCGGGCCCCCGTGCCCGCCCTAATCAGGGCAACCACAGGGGGTTGCCCCTACGTTCTTTTTCACATCTTCATTAGCAATAAACTGTCTCCATCCCCACCTGGTTTGACAGCGGAAAAACAAAAGTTTCTGAGGTTATACAAACAATATCGCCACTTTTAACTGTAAAATTATCCGCAAAACTATGCTTGTCTGCCCCTAAAAAAACATAATATAGGTTACCTGGAATGGGTGCTGCCATTTCTACAAAAAGTTGGGTGATAACCTCCATGCTATATAATAGCTGAGATGTCCCCGTGCTATAATCTGCGCTCCATACTGTTTCATCATTGCGTTTTATAGAAACACATCCTTTAAAAATATTAGGTAAAGCACCTAGGCATAACTCAGCGCCTATAGCCGATGGCCGCAGCTTGGACGCTGCAAACTGTTTTGCATCCATCCTACGCATCATTGGGTCAGAAATATCATTGCCCATGGCATACCCTATAAGAGTGGGATTACCCTTTTTCCCGATAAAATAAAGTGCTACCAACTCAGCTTCTTCGCCTACACTATGCGTATCTTCAGGCATAATAATACACGCATTGTGTGCGTACAGCGTAGAACCATCGCCTTTATAAAACCGTTCGGGGAATGTGGCTTGCAGGTCATTTAAAGCTCTATTTTTATGCGTATAGCCAAAACCAAAGACATGCACGGAGCTTAACTCTTCTAATAATGCCGGTACTAGCCAGATTAGTGGTTCATCTACCCTGTTTAATAAAAACAGTTTGCTAGGCAAAGAATAGAGTGTTTTCAATATAGTGTCGTTTTTCTTGAAACATTCTCTTAAGACATCGCAAAATTTATCGGCTGTTTGGAAAACATGGATCAGATCTGGATTGTTACGATCTGTATAGCCAAAGTGGGTTTTGTTTTTATAGAGAAACTCAACTATATTCATGTAACTACTCACCCATCTGCGTTAGCAATAGGTAATGTCACCGCACTCTTTTCATGTTTACTGCATAAATAAATACCGGCAACAATAAATACCAAACTGACTAAGTGATAAGACTGTAATTTGTCACCCAAAAATAGAATACTAAATAAACCACCAAAGAAAGGAACTAAATGCGTATAAATTTCACCTTTCACAGCCCCCACCTTCGCAATTCCTTTGCTCCAGAAAAGATAAGCAAGCCAAGACGGACATATAACCAAATATAAAAGTCCAATAAATAGCGATAAATTAAGCGTTATTGCATCAAAGCTATTTTTTTCAGTTAACAATAGATACAACGTAAAGGGAATCAGAACGATTGCACCTATGATGGAAGAAATGGTTACAAACACCGTTCCAGAAATATTTTTGTCTTTTTTGCGTAAAAAAGCACAATAAAGACCCCAGCTTGCCGCTGAACCTATGGCCCATAAATCACCTTGATTAAGGTGCACTAAATTTCCTATATCGTGCATATTACCTTGCAAAATAAGATAGACTACGCCGGTTAAACTTAAGACTACACCCATAATATTGGCTCTAGAGATAGTGTCGTTGAAAAACAATTTACTAATGCCTAAAACCAATATAGGTGTGGTAGATAAATAAATTGCCGCATTCAATGGCGTGGTATATTGCAAGCTGATGTAAAGATTTAATGGGAATAGTACTTGGCCGCATAGCGCTAGAAAAAATATAATCCAAAATGAAGCCTTGATTTTGTGCCAATCCTTGCACAATGGTTTATAGTATAGAGCAACCAATAACAGTGCCGTAAGCAACCAGCGTAATTCAGACAATATGATTGGCGATAACTCGCCAACCATAATATGTCCAACTATATAATTGCCGCCCCAGAAAGCGGCGGCAAGGGTTAATAGTAAAAAAGCCAAAATTATACTCCTTAAAGTTTTGAAAACACTACGTAGTGTTGTTGCGTATTTTTATCCACACCGTGATCGTGCAGTGATAGCGGGATCTGTTTAGAATATGCAATAAGCTCCTGGTAATCATAAGCCGTTCTTATGCTAAAGAAAATCTTAGCATTTTTATTTGAAACTCTGGCAGCCTCAAACAACAGTAAACGTAATTCATGTGTAGAAACTTTTTTCACATTATTATTCACTACCAAGTCATAACCCGAAGATCTACTCGTGAAAACATTCGTTACAGAATCTGTTAGTGGCAGTTTTAAATTAAATCCCCACGGATCAGCTGTTTTTAATCTAACTGTGTAATTACCCGTATTTTGAACACGTTGTAAAATAGTCGCAACGGCATTGCCTGCTACAAAAACACCATCCGCCAATATGTTTCTTGACGCTGCTAAGCTGAGTAATTCGCCGCTCTCTGGATGCATATCCAGCACTTTACTTTTTTTGCTAGGAAGTAAAGCCAACAATGCTTTCAATTTATCAGAGATAACACTGGGTAGACCTTTTTGCTCTAACTCCAATGCCGCATAAACTGTTAGCCAATGGTCATTAATCTTCTCCCAATCACTTATTTGCAAAATGTCTTCCAATGAGGGTTGCAGTGCTTCCATTATAGCGGCTTTATACGGCATATATTGAATAATTTTGCCATAAGATCCCGTGATAGAATAATCTCCCACCCAGGAATTTAAAAAGCTTCTAGTTGCCACAATAGAAAATTTACCGATATAGTCTGCATCCCAACCCACCATGGCTTCTCGTCCAATCCAAGAAAAATCTGCCAGTCGTATAGGCGGCTGCCGTGTCATGGCGACCGTTCTGGACGCAATTGAGGGCCTACCGTAAGGATCGTGATCTTGACGCAATAAACAACTGCCTGGCGACAGCCACACGCCATCGCCTATTGTAATATTGCCACCCGCATTAACCGATACATTTCTTCCAAAGCGCACATATCGTCCAATTTTAATTTGCGGAATATCTTGTACCGCCATATCCAGTTGGTGATCGGGATGTGGATGACTTAGATAAGCTCCGTTCTCAAAATGCGTAGGTGAAATAACATGCTCACCTAAGCCCTCTTTGATGAGTAACGGCTCTCCTGACGTATCTATACTAAAATGATGTGCCGGTAATCCCAACGTAGCACCCAAATCATTCAGTTTATCTTTAGCCCAATGTGCAAAACTTATTTCATCGTGAGAAGAGGCTATGCTTTGCGATTTCTTACGCAGTTCTTTTAGTACCGCAACGTAGTGAATAATAGGTCGTATCGCTCCCAGATCTCCATCACGTTGCTGTTTTAATTGCTCTTCCAATGCACCTATAGTATGCACCTCCTCTTTATAAAGATGCGACTCTATATTGATATGATCATTAATAAAGTCACTTTTATCCCAAAGAGGTGGTACATATTTTGAGGTAAATGGTACTAAATTGTGCGCTATGCTTTGACTGTCTATAGGCAATATCAGGCTATTGCCGTAATGTGTGTCAAAAAATTTTTCAGTTAAATGGCTATTCATGTTCTGTACTCCTTCCTATTCGATAATGGTTGATGTATCTCAATCTTCTCTTTCCAGTGCGCGCTCTTACCTTGGCCGCTTTATGTTTTAAAATTTAATTAAAATATGGTTTAATGGTATTTTGAGCCAAAACTTTTTCTTTGTCAATCTATTTTTTTGTTTTTTTTAAATTTATTTTTGAGTGAAAGAAAAGGAATGATTTTTAGATATTCTTTCTACCGTCCGATAGCTTTAAATGCGCTTGAACTCCGCTCTATAAGGGCGGCTCTTGAGCCCATAGGCGTCAAACTTTGCTTAAATTTTATTGTCTCCAGAGTTAAATATTATCACTCCGTGTTGGCTGGGTCCTGTCGCGGCCAGCAATGAACGATAATGATATCGTTGTCAAGTCATTGTTTTGCTGCGTATTTTTAGTCGTCTTTTATTTTGCAGATACCCTATGTTACAATTTAACCATCCAAAAATGGTTTTTGTTCTAGAGGTCTACAGCATCATGCAGCGAATCATGTGTAAAAGCAAAATACATAGAGCGACGATTACCCAGGCAGATTTAAATTATATGGGCTCAATCACTCTAGATAAACACCTCATGGACGAAGCAGACATTAAACCGTACGAACAAGTTCATGTGGTCAATGTAACTAACGGCAACCGTTTTATTACTTATGCTATTTGTGGTACTGCGGGTAGTGGGGTTGTTTGTGTGAATGGTGCTGCGGCAAGGCTCGTTGCACCTAAAGACTTGATTATCATTATGTCCTATGCACAATATACCGAAAGCGAAATGGAAAATTTTAATCCCAAGGTGGTGTTCGTAAATGACCACAATAAAATAGTAGAAACGCGCCATGGTGAAGCTGAATTGGAAGTCTATGCATGAAAATATTTAGCGCCAGAAATTACGAGGAAAGAATAACGTAAACCTCAACCTTTGCTGGTGGAATATTCACCCAAACTAATTTTTTACGCATGAGTTTATAGTGCTGTGGATAGAAGCCCACATTATTGCGCAAAGCATAGGTAAACTGAATGTATCGTCCATTAGGTGATAGCGCCAAAGATATAGCCGACAAAATGCGTTCCGTTCTTTCTTTGGATAAAGAGCGTAAAGGCAATCCAGAAATAATCGTTCCTATGGGCCGTGTTTCATTTTTCAAGAGTTCAGCCAAGCAGGATGCATCTCCTTCAATCATCTTAACCTTGGGAAAGCGAGTTCTAAAATTTTCGACTAGAGCAGGCGAAGATTCAATGGCAATAATGTGCTCTGCGGGAATGCCACGATTTAACATCGCTTGTGTTATCACCCCCGTTCCCGCACCCAATTCCACAACCAGCTGATTTTGAGAAAAGACTACAGAGGCCGCCATAACCTCCGCCAAGTGCTTTGAACTGGGGTATATTGCCCCCATTGCTTTTGGATTCTTTAGAAAAGACTTTACAAAAATAACTTTATCATCATGTCTGTTTAAATCATATAGTCTAAGCCAACGCTTGAATGCATTCCATTGCATTTTAATATTCATCTATTTTACCTGCAATATTTTTTCAACCAAATGCAACGCCTCTTGTAACCAAGCGGTGTATTGTTCTGGATTTTTCTGTAAGGCACTTTGCAATTCATTTAAATCACACCAACGATAGTCTACAATTTCTTCAACATTGGGGTTAATCAAGGCCGGTTTACCGTAACCGATTAAGACATGATCCATTTCATTTTCTATTAGCTTTTCTTTGAGGTGCGCTATATAATGAAACATTCCCACTTCTTCTAGTGGTAGTGTAAAACCAAACTCTTCTTGTAACCTACGTTCTGCGGCAGAAATAATATCTTCTCCTGGACTAGGATGGCTACAACAGGTATTGGTCCACAAGCCTTGCGAATGGTATTTGTTCCAAGCACGTTGCTGTAATAAAATTTCCCAGCCGCGGTTTGTGCGATTGACAATAAAGACAGAAAAAGCACGATGACGTAAGCCTTCAATATGCGCTGACATCTTGTCGGCAGAACCAATGGCTTCGTCATTTTCGTTCACTAAGATGACCTTAGAGTGAATGGATCTCAAAATGACCTCTTTATGGAATCTCAAATTGTGCCAAGACTAACATAGCCCGAAGCTAAGATCAATTTGATCTTCTGCCCGCTACGAGATCTTGATAAGCTGTGGTTAATAGCGCCACTTGCTCATAAATGGCGTTAAATAGTGGTTGCAATGCTGACAAATCTGTATTGGTGTTGATTTCAGAATATAACAGGGCAATGTGCTTTTGTAAGCGCGGAACGCCGCTATATTCTAACCCCCCTTTTATCTTATGCAAAACTTCTTGCACCCCTGCGATATTATTGCTCGCCTGTAAGCGTTTTAACGCAATGATATCCTCTTCTAAAGACTCAATTAACATACCAATTGCGATCACGGCTTTTTCATCGTTTCCGGCACCGATACGCTTCATCCCTAATTTTAAATCTATAACCGCCAAATCAGCAGGCGCCAGCTCGTCGTTATTCAAAGAACAGCGCTCTAAAAATAAATAAGCGCGCGCTAAACTCAATGGTTTAGTGGCCACATCTACAAAACCACTGTCCAATATTGCTTGATGCTTTTTCTTATCTTGATGGGCTGTTAAAGCCACGAAAGGAGTTGCTTTGTTTTTGGACTTAGCACTGGAATAAGCACAGTGAATGATGTCCATGCCTGTACCATCGGGCAAATTGATGTCTGCAATAACCAAGTCATAAGCGGTGGTACTGAGCCGTTCATTGGCTTCCTCTACATCTCTTGCCATATCCACCATAGTCGTTAGGCGAGAGAGCATCTCAGAAGCGGCAAACAAAGAGACATTATCATCTTCTATCAATAGGATGCGGTGTTGGAAGGGTAAGTCTAGTGTAGTCATAAAGTTTCTTCGCCCATTAAAATGTATGTAGTCTGCCCGCTAATGCCGAGTAAAGTATAGCCCATTTTTTACAAAGCGGGGAGTCTATAAGCATAGTATCTATGGACAATAATTAGCCAAAATGGCTGTTAGGCTAGTCTAGTCGGAATGAACAAAAGGTGATACAATTGTGTTTTCTTTTTTAACACTTTCTTGCATTGGAGACGGTATGGAACATAATTTTGCTGAGGTTCCCATGCGCACTATAGGACCGGTTAAATTAATAGGGCCGGTGATTGAGGATGAAGTCATGGTCCCTTTGGCAACCTATGAGCTGCCCTTATGGCCATCGACGAACCGGGGTGCTAAATTATCACGGCAATGCGGTGGTATTTTGACCACTATCATCGATGAACGCATGACACGCTCCATCCTATTAGAAGCCCCCAATGCCGCACGCTGTCATGAAGTGAGTCAGGCTGTTAAACTACGCCAACCCGAATTGCAATTGCAAGTCGCTCGCAGTAGTCGTTTTGCCAAACTCATCGACAGCCACACGCAAATCGTCGGTAATTTATTGTATCTGCGTTTAGAATTCTCCACTGGCGATGCCGCCGGTCACAACATGGTGACACAAGCCGCGGATGAAATCATGGCGTGGTTATTAGCGCAATATTCTTTTTTACGCTATGTGTCTATTTCTGGAAATTATTGTACCGATAAAAAAGCCACTGCAGTCAATGGCATTTTAGGTAGAGGCCGCTATGTGGTCGCTGAACTATTAATACCGCGTGACATTTGTTTAACAACTTTAAAAACTACACCCGAAAAAATAGTTGACCTCAATATCAAGAAAAATTTATTGGGAACCCTATTAGCCGGCGGCATACGCTCGGCCAATGCACATTTTGCTAATTTACTCCTTGCCTTTTATCTGGCTCTAGGCCAAGATGCGGCGAATATAGTCGAAGGCTCTCAAGGTATGGTGTTTGCTGAGGTACGCAATGATGCGCTCTATTTCTCCGTTACACTACCCAATATTATTGTAGGCACGGTAGGCAATGGCAAAGAGTATCCTTTCGTGCAAAAAAATTTACAGTTGTTGGGTTGTAACGAAGCCTGTGCTGTGGGTGACAATGCCCGACGTTTAGCGGCTATCGTTGCAGCAACTGTTTTATGCGGAGAAATTTCTTTACTGGCGGCACAAACCAATCCGGGTGAATTGATGCGCGCACACACCATTTTTGAACGCCATGCGCAGGATGCTATACCCGAATCTACCACAACACCATGATAACCGCTATTGCTCCTGGAAAAATTATTTTATCCGGTGAACACGCCGTTGTCTGTGGCCAACCCGCATTGGCCATAGCCGTGGATCGTTACGCTAGAGCCTCCGTGATCTCTCACAACACCCCTGCTACAGTGATATTTGATTTATTGAATTTAAAACATCATAAAGATACCACGGTCAAAGCATTGCGCCGTTTAAAGTCTAGGTTATCTCAAGATTATCATCTATTTTTACGCGGCGAACGTGGTATTAAAGATGTATTAAAGCTACCGCATGAATTGTCTCATTTTGCATTAAGTAATTTTCTAGAACGCTTCAATCGTTTTTCCGATGGCGGTATACACTTAAAAACAGAGTCTACTATTCCTATGGGTTGTGGCATGGGCTCATCGGCAGCGATGATTTTAGCGCTTAAATTTGCTTTAGCGAATCATTTTAAAGAAGACATCGATAAAGAACATTTATTTCAACTAGCTCTAGAAGCTGAAAATCTACAACACGGTTATTCTAGCGGCTTAGACTTACGCGTATCTTTACAAGGCGGCGCCCTAGAATATCACCAAGGACAATTTAATAAATTAACGATCCCCGAATGGCCTTTGTATAGTGTCAACACCGGCAGCCCAGACAGCTCTACCGGTGAATGCGTCATGCATACTCAGAAGTTATTCGAAGCAACTGATCTCGCTGCAGAAATAGGCGCGGTCACCAGAGCGGTTAAAACCGCCTTAGAACAAAATAATTTTAATGATTTTCAAATAGCGCTGCGTACCAATCATCAATTATTAGTGGCATTGGGTGTAGTACCTGCGGCAGTACAAAAATTTATACGGCATTTAGAAAGCCACGGATTAGCGGCGAAGATTTGTGGTGCCGGCAGTATTCGTGGCAATAAAGCCGGGATAGTGTTAATTGCCAGTAAAGATGACCCCACGCCGTTCTGTCTAGGCTTTGATTATACCGTGGAAAGAGTCATAGGAGACACTCATGGCTTGCGATTGGGTTAAGGTACGCGCTCCGGGTAGCGTCATGCTCTTTGGTGAACATGCGGTGTTAGCGGGGGAAGCAGCCATGGTAACGGCTATAGATCAATACATTACCGTCACTTTAGAAAAACGCGCAGATGATGTCATTGAAATTATCTCCAATACCTTCCCTCCTTATACTACACATTTAAAAGAATTAACCATAGCTAAACCCTATACTTTTGTCTTAGCCTGTTTAGTGCAGCAAAAACAGAAAATAACACAGGGATTAACGATACGCATAGCTTCTGACCTAGATCCTACTTTAGGTTTGGGAAGCTCCGCCGCGGTCACCGTTGCACTATTGAGTGCTTTAGATGCGCTTTTTCAGCTTCAAATAGATGTTTGGCTGAATGCACGTGTAGTTATCCATAACCTACAAGGCCGTGGCTCAGGTATGGATGCGCTGGCGAGCTTACAGGGCGGCGTATTGTATTACTCGCCGCAAACAAAACAATCTGTAGCTTTAGCCCCACGCTCCGATCTACATTTATTATATTGTGGTTATAAAACGGCAACAGCCACCGTATTGCAGCAGGTACAAAATACCTTCAGTAACGCTGAAGGCGTATTGAATGCTATTTATCGTGCTATAGGAGAAACGGTACAGTTGGCTTGCAGTGCCTGGCAACATGAAGATAAAGCCTTACTGGCACACTGCATGGAGATACACCAAGGTTTACAACACGCTTTACACGTCAGCGATGCGCATTGCGACCGTTTAAGCCACTGGTTAAAAGAACACGTCGCCGTAGAAGCGGTGAAGATTTCCGGCTCAGGACTGGGAGATTGTTTATTGGCTTTGGGTGGTGACTGGCAAAAGATCCGTAGTGAAGAAATAACCGCGTTACATCCTAATGCACGCTACATACCCTTAAGGATCAGCACCACGGGGGTGAGTCTTGTACAGTAAAGAACAGATCATCGCTCAAATTTTAACTGGGAAACCAAACGGTGTACAGCTAGAAAAAGGCGCTGTCTATGCCCCAGCCAATATTGCTTTATGCAAATATTGGGGTAAAAGAGACAGCATCTTAAATTTACCGATGACATCTAGTTTATCTATTAGTTTAGCGCAAAAAGGCAGCCACTTTGCTTTTGAAGTTGTAGATGAAAAAACAGATTGCTTAAATTTAAATGGACAAAGTATAGATGCGCAACATGATTTTTATCAACGCTTGTTTTCTTTTATCAGCTTATTTCGCCATAATGGTGAACCCCGTTTAAACATAGCTATTACCAGCACGATTCCCATTGCTGCAGGATTGGCTTCGTCGGCCAGTGGTTTTGCTTCGGTGGTTAAAGGCTTAAATGAATTATACGGTTGGCAATTAAGTTGCAGTGAATTGTCACTACTCGCACGTTTAGGCAGCGGCAGTGCTTGCAGATCACTCTGGGATGGTTTTGTAGAATGGCAACACGGCTCACGCGACGATGGCATGGATAGTATAGGAATACCACTAGAGTATAAATGGCCACAACTGCGTATAGGGTTATTGTTAGCCTCTAGCGACAAAAAAAGTATATCGTCACGAGAGGCGATGGCCATCACTAAACAAAGCTCCTCTCTTTATCATTTATGGCCAGAACAAGTCGCTACCGATTTGGCGATGATAAAAAGCGCTTTAGCCGAAAAAGATTTTATAGCTTTAGGGCACGCCAGTGAACGTAATGCAATCGCCATGCACGCTACCATGTTAAAGGCAAAGCCAGCGATTTCCTATAGCAATGCGAAAACAGCGGCGTGGGTGCAGCAAGTGTGGCAATTGCGTGTAGATAATATGCCTATTTATTTTACCCAAGATGCTGGGCCTAATTTGAAATTGCTGTTTTTAGAAGACAGTACGGATGATATTTTGCAGCTGTTTCCAGAAGTGGAAATTATTCAGCCTTTTTTAATCGAAGCATGAGCTTTTTTGAAGTTTCAGATTGGCTAATGGCCCAAAGCTATCGTTGCCGTTGTGTCAAACACGCCGTAAATACCTCCCTGTAGGCACGAGCACGACGGGGATGTCGCCGCGACAGGACCCGGCCAACGGAGACTATAGGGCAAGCACGGGGGCCTACCCTACGTTCCTTTTTTGATATTTCCTTGAATAAAAATAGGAACTCGTTGTAATAACCAAGACTTGCCTATACCGGGTATGACACCAGCTATAAAACCTACATGGCCGCCTGTAGCGGATAATTCTAAAGTCACAAATGAGGATAACTCATCGGCTTCGGGAATAATACTGGCGTCGGTAAAAGGATCGTCTTTGGCGTGAATGATTAAGGTGGGAACAGTAATAAATTTTAAATATTGCCTAGAACTTGCTTTTGTATAATAGTCTTCTGCGCTCTTAAAACCATGCAAGGGCGCAGTAACTTTATCGTCAAAGGACCAAAAATCATGAATATTCTTTATATCCACTTCAATAGGCAGCACCATTTTACGCTGCTTTTGTAGAAATTTTTGTTTTAATTGTTTTATCAAATACCATTGATAAAAGCGTGAAAAACCTCGTTGCATTCTATCGGCTGATTTATTTAACAGCATGGGCACCGAAATAGCAACTGCACAGCGTAATGGGTTATTTGCACCGGTTTCTCCTAACCATT
>VFJT01000181.1 GCA_009885935.1 Gammaproteobacteria bacterium | reverse complement strand
TTTAACAGCTGTAAATGCAATGGCAAGTCTCCTGTAGCGCTTAAAATAACGCGCACGGCTGAGAGATTTGGCTCGACCTTTAAATCTTTGAGACGCACGGTTAACTGTGGATCGTCAGTAATAGCAGTATTCGCGCCTATTAAAATAGCGGAAACCCCACGTCGTAAATGATGACTGTGTTCAATGGCGGCTGTTGAAGTTAATTGCCGCGATTGCCCGGCTGGAACGCTTATTTTGCCATCTAGACTCATGGCCCATTTGGCAATGACGAAGGGTTGTTTTTGGGTAATATAATGAAAAAAAACTTGATTTAATGCCCGGGCTTCTACAGCGCAACAGCCTATATGAACGGCAATTCCCGCAGCACGCAATTCTGATACACCCTGTCCTGAAACCAAAGGATTCGGATCCAATACAGATAGATGTACACTTTTAACTTTGGCCGCAATCAACGCTGCTACACAGGAACCCGTTTTGCCTACATGGCAACAAGGCTCTAAGTTGACATAAACCTCGGCGTCTTGTGCTAAAGAACCTGCTTCAGTTAAAGCCATGATTTCGGCATGCGCCAAACCAGCACGTTGATGCCAGCCGCGACCTACGACTTGGCCATTATTAACTATGACACAACCCACCATAGGATTGGGTGCCGAGCTATAACGGCCTTGTTCTGCTAAAGCTAGAACTTCATGCATATAATCAGTCATCATTCACCCGTTTATAAATACAATACGCAGGGCGAACGATTAAGAAAGAAACCATATAGCAAAGCAACGCTAAAATGCGGTGCAAAAACCGATGGTCTCTATCTTAAACCCTCTTTCATCCGGACTTATACTCTACGCATTTGTGAGTAAACACCGTCGGCTTTGGCATTTCACCAAATCTGCTGACCTCTTTGTTTTTAAAGCAAAAAGCGCTCGCGGGCTGTCTGGTATCATAGATCCAGGTTTACCGCCGGTGGGGAATTTCACCCCGCCCTGAAGGTTTAGACACGCATTGTGAAAGAAAATAA
>VFJT01000217.1 GCA_009885935.1 Gammaproteobacteria bacterium | reverse complement strand
TGAAACAGGTTGGTCTAGTCAAGGACACGCCAATCTTATCATGGACAATCTCATTGCCGAAGGAAAAGCAACCCCATTTATTATTGCGAATGGTTTTTTTGCTGAAACGCCCTTAGTGCGTGATGTAAATCCAACAGTTGCTGAATCTACCGCCGCCCCTAGTAAACGGAAATAATACAACGCATAATAGCGGTTTTGTGCGTTTTGGTTAGGGCGGCATGTTAGGCCGCCCGATCAGAGAGATTCATTGGTTTTTTAGCTGCATTTAAGGTAAACTTTACAGATTAAAAAACTATTAAATCAGGATAAAGCATGCGCAGCCATTATTGTGGGCAAATAAATGAACAATTCGTAGGCCATTCGGTTCAAGTCTGTGGCTGGGTGCACCGGCGGCGCGACCACGGCGGTATCATTTTCATCGATTTGCGCGATCGCAGCGGCTTAGTGCAAGTTTTGTTTGAACCCGAAATTGGTTCATTATTTAAACAGGCTGAAAGCCTGCGCAGTGAATTTGTACTCCAAATCACGGCAACGGTTCGCGCCAGACCCGATAACATGGTCAACGCCAATTTAGCCAGCGGCAAAATCGAGCTGGTTGCTAACGCGCTAACTATCCTAAGCGAAGCCGAAACGCCGCCTTTCCCCTTAGACGACGTCAATGTGGGTGAAGATACACGCCTAAAATACCGCTATATAGACATACGCCGTCCAGAGGTATTTAAACGTTTGCAATTGCGCAGCGAAATCACCCGCTTTACGCGCCATTATTTTGACGAATTGGGTTTTATGGACATTGAAACGCCTATGCTCATGAAGGCAACCCCAGAAGGCGCGCGCGATTATTTAGTCCCCAGCCGTACTCATCCAGGGCATTTTTTTGCCTTGCCACAATCGCCACAATTGTTTAAACAATTGCTGATGTTGGCCGGTTGCGATCGTTATTATCAAATCGTGCGTTGTTTTAGAGACGAAGACTTGCGCGCCGACCGCCAGCCCGAATTTACCCAATTGGATATAGAAGCCTCCTTCATCGATGAAGCCAGCATACAACGTTGGACAGAAGAGTGGATAGTGGCTCTATTTAAAAAAGTATTGTCTATAGACTTGCCGCACCCTTTTCCGCACTTAACCTACGCCGAAGCGATGCGCCGTTTTGCCAGCGACAAACCCGATCTGCGCATTCCTTTAGAATTGGTTGACATAGCGCCACTAGTCAAAAACTGTGAATTTAAAGTGTTTAGCGAGTCTGCCAATAATGCGCAACATCGAGTAGTGGCCTTGCGTTTGCCCAATGGCCTTAATCTATCGCGCAAACAATTCGATGACTATGGCACTTTTGTAGGTCAGCATGGCTTGAAAGGCTTAGCATATATGAAGATCAATAATAAGGACGCTGGCTTAGAAGGCGTGCAATCGCCTATAGCCAAATTTTTATCCCCTGAAATCTTGGCGGCGATATTAAAACATACTGAAGCGCAAAATGGCGACGTACTCTTTTTTGCTGCGGCACTAGAAAAACACGTTAACGCTGCCATGGGCGCGCTGCGCATACAATTAGGCCATGATCTCAAGTTATTCACTTGCGATTGGGCACCGTTGTGGATCGTTGATTTCCCCATGTTTGAAATGAACGATAAAAATGAATTACAACCCTTGCATCATCCCTTCACTGCACCTAAAACAGATTCTGTAGCAACATTGAAAGCGGATCCTTTAAATGCGGTTTCTAGAGCCTACGATATGGTATTAAACGGTTTTGAGTTGGGTGGCGGTTCTATACGCATACACAGTAAAGAAATGCAAAAAACGGTTTTTGAGTTATTATCTTTAACGGAAGAAAAAACCAAAGAAAAATTTGGCTTTTTCTTGGAGGCATTAAAATATGGTTGCCCGCCACACGGCGGTATTGCTTTTGGTATGGATAGGATTGCCATGTTGATGGCAGGTTGTACTTCCATACGCGAAGTGATTGCTTTTCCCAAAACACAAAGCGCCAGTTGCCCCTTAACGGATGCACCCTCTGTGGCGGATAAGGCACAATTAGACGAATTACACATTACAGTTTCTAAACCAATTAATACGAGGAATTAATTATGGCTGGCCATAGTAAATGGGCGAACATTAAACATAGAAAATCTAAAGAAGATGCTAGAAAAGCGAAAGTATTTACCAAGTTAATCCGTGAATTGACTATCGCCGCGCGCATGGGTGGCGGTGACGTCAATAGCAATCCGCGCTTACGTTTAGCGATGGATAAAGCGTTTTCGCAAAACATCCCTAAAGATACGATACAAAGAGCGATTAAACGTGGTTGCGGCACAGAGGATACCGATAATTTAGAAGAAATTTTCTATGAAGGGTATGGCCCTAATGGCGTTGCCGTTATGGTAGAATGCTTAAGCGATAACCGTAATCGTACTGTTTCTAATGTGCGCCATGCTTTTGCTAAATGCGGCGGAAATTTAGGTACAGACGGTTCAGTGGCCTATTTGTTTAATAAGTTGGGGCTGATTATATTTGCAAAAGGCAGCGATGAAGATACCATCATGGGGCTAGCCTTAGAAGCGGGAGCAGTCGATGTCACTATCGATAGCGAGGGCAATATTCAAGTATTTACTACTCCTGAAGAATTCTTAAACATAAAAGAATTTTTTGTTAAAGAGGGCCTTAATCCCGAGACGGCAGAAGTATCCATGCATCCTAGCGTTGAAGTTACTTTAGATCGCGACGATGCTGAAAAAATGATTCGCCTATTGGATATGCTAGAAGAATTAGACGATGTGCAAGAGGTTTACTCGAATGCGAACATCCCAGAAGATGTTTTGTCACAACTAGAATAAGGATAATTTTTTTGACATTGCGTATTGTCGGTATCGATCCAGGCTCACGCGTCACCGGTTACGGTGTAATAGAATGCACGTCTAATCAATACCATTATTTAGGCAGCGGTTGCATACGGACCGTCGCTGATGATTGGGTGATGCGTTTACAGCAAATTTATCAGGGCGTGCGCGAAATTATCACGCAATACCAACCCAATGAATTTGCTATTGAACAAGTTTTTATGCATAAGAATGCAGCCTCGGCCTTGAAATTGGGGCAAGCGCGTGGTGCAGCCATAGTGGCGGTGGATTTGCCGGTTCATGAATATGCCGCGCGGCAGATTAAACAAGCGATCGTCGGCTATGGTGCCGCTGAAAAAGTACAGGTACAGCATATGGTGAAACAGGTATTGAGCATACAAGGCAAAATCGCGAGCGACGCCGCCGATGCCTTAGCCATTGCCATTTGCCATGCGAATCATCGCGAATGGAAATTAAGGAAATTATAGATGATAGGTCGTTTACGCGGTATTTTACTGGAAGTTAAAGCACCCGATATCTTAATCGATGTACAGGGTGTGGCTTACGACGTCAAAGCACCCTTGTCCACTTGTTATAGATTGCCTGAAGTAGGGCAGGAAATCATTTTATTAACGCATTTAGCAGTGCGTGAAGATGCACACACCTTATTTGGTTTTATAGACAAACATGAACGGGCCTTGTTTCGCAGTTTAATTAAGGTCAATGGCATAGGCCCTAAATTAGCCTTAACCATATTATCCAGCATCGATAGTCACGATTTTGTTGCCGCCATACGGAATGAGGATTTAACGCGTTTGATACGCTTGCCCGGCATAGGCAAAAAAACAGCAGAGCGTTTATTGATTGAAATGGCCGATAAACTGGATGAATGGGAAATCGATCTGGCGCGGCAATTACCATTGAGCGATAATAAGCCTAGAGCCGTGATAGATGAGGCGCAAGCGGCTTTGGTTTCTTTGGGTTTTAAACCACAAGAAGCAATGAGAAGATTAAAGCAAATTCCAGCAGAAGGTTTGAGCGCCGAAGAATTGCTGCGTAAAGCGTTACAGACATTGTCGTAGGGGCGGGCCCCCGTGCCCGCCCTAGTATAGGGCAACCATGAGAAGTTACCCTTACGACTGAATTGGTTATACAGTATAGGAATAAAAAATGTTAGACACAGATCGTTTCATTACTGCTACCCAAAAAAGCGAGGATGTGCGTTTTGATCGCGCTATCAGACCTCGTTATTTAAAAGATTATACGGGTCAAGAAGCGGTGAAAGCGCAATTGTCTATTTTCATCGATGCCGCTAAAAAAAGGCAAGAAGCGCTAGATCATGTACTTATTTTTGGGCCGCCCGGATTAGGGAAAACCACATTAGCCCATATTATTGCTTACGAAATGGGCGCTGAATTAAGGCAAACCTCGGGGCCTGTATTGGAAAAAGCAGGCGATCTAGCTGCTTTGCTCACTAATCTTAAGGCTAACGACGTATTATTTATAGATGAGATCCATCGCTTAAGTGCCACGGTCGAAGAAATTTTATATCCAGCGATGGAAGATTATCAATTGGATTTAATGATTGGTGAAGGGCCCGCAGCACGCTCTATTAAACTGGATTTGCCCCCTTTTACCTTAGTAGGCGCAACCACGCGCGCCGGCTTATTAACTTCACCCTTACGCGATCGCTTTGGTATTGTTAATCGCCTGCAGTTTTATACTCCAGCAGAACTCACCGATATTTTACTCCGTTCAGCCACTATCTTAAATGTTTCACTAGACTCGGATGCCGCTGCTGAAATTGCCAAGCGCTCACGCGGCACACCGCGTATCGCCAACCGCCTATTGCGCCGTGCGCGCGATTACGCTGAAGTGCGTGGCGATGGCATGATCACGCACCTCATCGCCAACGAGGCGTTGCATTTGTTGGAAGTCGATAAAAAAGGCTTTGATGTGTTAGATCGCCGGTTTTTATCGGATCTATTGCATAAGTTTAATGGCGGCCCGGTGGGTTTAGATACCTTAGCCGCTTCTTTAAGCGAAGAGAAAAGTACCATCGAAGATGTGATAGAGCCTTATTTGATCCAACAAGGCTTTATTACCCGAACCGCGCGCGGTCGGGTCGCAACCGATTTGGTGTATCAGCACTTTGGTTTGAAGAATCCAAATGCGGCCAATTTATTGCAAGCTATAGACATGGATTAAGGTAGTAGCAAATAAACTCTAACTATTCTTTATCGTTAGAAATATGTATAAAGACTGTAATAACAAACAACACCAAAAAGACAGTGAAAGTTATTCTAGCAATGCCTAAAACAGGTTGCGTGGCTATGCCAGTAAACCCTATAACAGCGGTTATAATAAGGACGGTTAGAAAAATTAAGATCCATTTCATTAACATGTTTTTACCCGTTGTATGGTTTTGTTTTTCTTATAATACATCTAGGCAGAAAATAAAGCAACTTTCTTGCTTCACATTAAAGTTAAAAAATAATGTTTTAAAGACTTAGTTTTTAGATAACCACCGCAATAAACGCTCATTAAAAAGCTCGCCCTCTTCCCATTGTGGTACATGCCCACTTTTTTCGAATACAAAAAGATCCATGTGTTTAAATTTATCGCGTATAGGATACCAAGCCGTAAAGGGTGCCAGGGCAAAATCGTATAATCCTACCGCAAGAAAGACCGGTTTGTTAAAATCCGCAAGCCCTTGCGTTATATCTATATCTCTAAAAACAGTGCCCCAAATATGATTGAATATCACCATATTCATAGTAACATTGGCCCAGAAAAAGCCGGCATCCGTCTCAAAATCATACCAAAATTTAGCCCCATTGCGTATGTATTCTTTTATAAATCGTTCGCCAGGTTTTAATTTATCGAGAATTGCCTCAGGACAATGCTGCAAATGGGCATTATGCGCCGATTTTCGTTCATTCGAAGCTAGATCTTGCCAATAAAGAGCAGCGGCACTTTTATGCTCTAAATTTAGGCTGGGTGAAATAGCTATCATAACCACATGCGAGACATGGGACGGATATTTTTTGGCATATTCTAGCGCCATGTAGGAATGACCAGAATGTCCAACGATGATAACCTGATCTAAATTCAGTGTTTGCCGTATCTGCTCAATGTCATCCAGAATCGTATCCAATTCAAACGTTTCATTCTCCCTATCTTTTGGAGCGGCTACAAAAGCACGGTGGTCAATGAAAATAAGCCGTAGATGTTCACGTAAATTTTCTGAAAAAGCTTGTGGATATTGATGAACGCTGCCAATGACGATGGCGGGAAGCCCTTTACCTTCTATTCTATACTGCAGCAAAAAAGAATCTATATTGATAGTGCCGCTATTTGGACTATTGGCTGTATTCATAGTAATTCCTCTAAAATAGAGATATGATACCATATTATATCATAATACTGAAAAGGATAATCCCATGGAGAATCTTAGCCAAAAAAATACTGCCCGTGAGGGCGGCTGCCAATGTGGTACGGTACGCTATCAATGTCCCAATCAACCACTGAAATTATATGTTTGTCACTGCCTGGAATGTAGACATCAATCTGCCTCGGCATTCGGTATTAGCTATATCGTGGCACGATCTGATTTACAACTGCAGCGTGGGCATGAAAATATTAAAGTTTGGACCCGAGCGGCAGATAGCGGGCGAATAGTAGAATGTGCTTTTTGCAGAAACTGTGGCTCGCGCCTTTGGCATCAATATTCTGAGCTATCTGACTCTCTATCCATAAAAGGAGGCTCCTTAGATGAAGCTCCGAATATCTCACAGGCTACACATATTTGGACCAGGCAAAAATTAATAGGGGTGATAATACCCGAAGGGGCAAAGCAATTTTCTAGGGAACCAGAAGAATAAAAAATTCCTCTGTACACGACAAAAAGTTCATAGCGGGCATTCCTGACTGTGAGAACCCGTGAATTCTGTTCTAAAAAGACGCAAACAAGCATTAAACATAGGTGCTTTTCCGGCTAGATTTATAATCGCCTCTTGACTAAAAATGAAAGAAAGTTGATTGTTTTGCAGGGTTGACCCTGAAAAAATAAGGGGGTATAATTACATAAATCTAGTTCGATTTTTCATTGATGCCTGATCAAGAAAAGGTCAATCTAGTATTATTGCTATAATAAAAATCAGCACTGCGAGGTAATTTTAATGAAAGAAAAATTTATTGCATCTAGACACCGTAATTTGCCTGAGATCTTATCTCAGGACAAGCAACAAATAGAACGCGCTTATAATGGGCAGCGTCCTTTGGCCGCAATTTTAGCCAATAGCGAAGCTTCTTGGATCATAAAAGAAATCAGCCCTGGCCATTCTATATTATTACATAATGAAAGCATAGCCCGTTCTGAAAATCATTTGGAACGGATTCAAAATGAAAACTGCCTAATTCTAATCGAAGAAATATTTTCTCAATTTGAAGTGGGTAGACAGAAGCTAGAGGCATTTAAGAGCAAAACAGCATATTTAACAGATGCTTTTGCAATGATCAAGCGCCACTTTGCAGAAAATTCAGAAAAACTAATGGCAGCTGACGCTATTGCCATTATTCATCTTACTTTAGTACAAAATTGTATAAAAGAAATAGAACAACTTCTTTTGGACTTAGACAGCGTGCTGAAAGCGGATAATGCGACAGTCAACAGCCATCAAGAAGCCATCAACATATGTTGTGCCCTGTTTTTTGATCCTTCTTTCAAAGTGACCGATTCTACTTTACACAAAAAATTACAATCAGAAAACAAAATAGGGGAAGGTTTTAAAAGTGATATTTCTAAATTTAAAGAAGCACTTTCTAAGAAGAAAAATCTACTCATGCAGGCAAAACCAGATAGTCTTGTTTTAAATAAAATTTCCCCACAGTATGCTGATATTCTAGAGCATATAGAAGGCCTATATGAAATAACAGATATTTTCGATCAGGATGATGATAGAATACGGTTACATCAGGTAAGCAATCTTGGTGGCTATGTGAAAATTATTATTTTAGCCTTAAAAAATAAAGAGAATTTCGACTTGTTAGACAAATCAATCAATTACAGGCAAGAGAGATTGGATGCCATTAATGCTTTGATTGATCAGATGACACTTTCTTTGGCTTTAAATGAATCCTCAGAAAAAATTGCTCTGTTATATCGTTGGATAGAAATTTGTCGTGGAAAATCACCTAAAGAAAGGCTTTTTAACAAAGAGTTATTTGATTCAAAATCATTAATCAGTATCCATCAAGATCCTGTGCTCAACGAAATTTATTTTAAATTGCCGCGCATTCTTCAAGCTGATTTAAGCAGTGAAGCAGAGCAGAGAGCGCAAGAAACCAATATAACCGATAGTGCACGCTCAATAGACGATTCTAATCT
>VFJT01000210.1 GCA_009885935.1 Gammaproteobacteria bacterium | reverse complement strand
GTGAAGTTGATAGCGCCGATCGCGATGGATGAAGGCTTACGTTTCGCTGTACGCGAAGGTGGACGCACGGTGGGTGCGGGTGTTGTAACTAAGGTAATCAAGTAAGTACGATACAAAGTCGGGGAAACACTGTTTTTGCTCGTTTTTAGTACAAATTAAGAGCGAAAGCAGTGTTTCCCCGATATTTTTTCTCTAAAGGTATACCACAGCATAGATTTTCATGATACAATCGGCACCCTAAAATCGCAGTCGTCTTGTAGGATGCAGTGCTAGGTCAGTAGCTCAATTGGCAGAGCGGCGGTCTCCAAAACCGCAGGTTGGGGGTTCGATTCCCTCCTGGCCTGCCAAAAGTTTTGAAAATAGGCGGATGGTTATGCAAAAAAAGGTCTGTTTAAAGTGATGAAATCATTGACTACGGAGCAAACGCCCCAATCAGGACTATGGAAATGGGTGTGCGTTGTTTTATTGCTGGTTATAGGCATAGCAGCCAATACCTATTTTGCGCAAGTTGCGGGAGCATTGCGCGCCATCGGCTGGATCGTTTTATTAGCAGCTTGTGCCGCCATCGCTGCAATGACAGCACAAGGCAAAGCCGTGATCGCCTTTTCTAAGGATGCGCGCCTGGAATTGCGTAAAGTGGTGTGGCCGTCAAGACTAGAGACTACGCAAACGACTTTAATGGTCATTGTGCTCGTTATTGTCATGTCATTGATATTATGGGGAATTGATACATTTCTAATGTGGGCCATAGGCTGGATGACGGGGCAAAGAGGGTAATATTGATGAGCAAAGAGCAAAACGCCGATACACAAAAAAAACGCTGGTATGTAGTGCATGTTTATTCTGGCTTTGAAGCACAAGTGCAAAAAGGTTTGAAAGAACGAGTCAAACAAGCCGGTGTGGAAGAACATTTTGGCGAGATTTTGGTGCCTAAAGAGCGTGTTATTGAAATGCGCAGTGGCCAAAAGAAAATTACTGAGCGTAAGCATTTTCCGGGTTATGTATTGGTTAATATGGTTTTAACCGATGAAACGTGGCATTTGGTCAAGAGTGTACCCAAGGTGTTGGCTTTTCTCGGGGGTACCGGTTCACGTCCAGTCCCTATTAGCAACAAAGAAGCTGAGGAAATTTTACAGCGCGTTGAAGAAAATGTAGATAAGCCCAAACCCAAAGTATTATTTGGCCCGGGCGAAGTGGTGCGTGTTACAGACGGCCCATTTGCCGATTTCAATGGTGTGGTAGAAGAAGTGAATTATGAAAAAAGCCGCTTGCGTGTGGCAGTCTTGATATTCGGGCGTTCTACGCCGGTAGATTTAGAATTCAGTCAGGTGGAAAAAGCCATCTGATCGATTATTGGTGACAGTGCTGTTAAGTGCTGTTGAATATGAAAATGGGGAGTCTTTGTACGCAGAGACGTTATTACCCAAATAGGGGGTTATTAGGTATGGCTAAGAAATTAATCGCACAAATAAAACTGCAGATTCCGGCCGGTAAGGCCAATCCCAGCCCACCCATAGGCCCTGCATTGGGTCAACGTGGCTTGAACATCATGGAATTCTGTAAAGCCTTTAATGCGGCAACCGCATCACTAGAGCCAGGCTTAGTGACACCGGTCGTGATCAACGCTTATGCGGATAAGAGTTTTGATTTTGCTTTAAAATCTCCGCCAGCATCCGTTTTATTGTTGAAAGCCGCCAATATTGCCAAGGGCAGTGGTGTACCGCATACGAATAAAGTGGGTCGTGTAACGCGTAAACAATTGCTGGACATTGCTAAGATTAAGGTCAAAGAATTAACGGCAAAAGATGAAGCCGCAGCAATACGCACTATCGCCGGTACTGCACGCAGTATGGGCATAGAAGTGGAGGAGAATTAAATCATGGCTAAACTATCCAAAAGAATGAAGGCCATTGTTGAAAAAATGGTTCCTGGTAAAATCTATGCGGTTAGCGATGCAGTGAATGTACTGAAAACGTGCGCTACGGCTAAATTTAAAGAAGGTGTAGATATTAGTGTGCGCTTGGGTGTAGACCCGCGCAAATCGGATCAAGTGGTGCGTGGTGTTTGCGATTTACCGCATGGTACGGGCCGTACGGTGCGTATTGCGGTATTTGCGCAAGGGGCTAATGCTGAAGCAGCAAAGGCCGCTGGTGCTGAAATCGTTGGTTTTGAAGATCTGGCTGAAACCATCAAGGGTGGGCAGATGGATTTTGATTTAGTCATTGCTAGCCCCGATGCCATGCGCATTGTGGGACAACTAGGACAAATCTTGGGTCCGCGTGGTTTAATGCCGAATCCTAAAGTAGGAACAGTTTCACCCGATGTCGCTGGCGCTGTGCGTAAAGCTAAAGCTGGCCAAGCACGTTTTCGTGTGGACAAAGCCGGTATTATCCATTGTTCTATAGGCAAAATAGATTTCGAAGTACAGCAATTAAAAGAAAATTTAGAGGCCGTACTGCATGAATTAAAGAAATTAAAACCAGGCGCGTCTAAAGGTATCTACTTGCGTAAGCTCACGATGTCTACGACCATGGGTCCTGGTGTAATGGTGGATCTAGCATCGCTAGAGATATAGTTTTTGAAAAACCGAGCTGCGACTGAAAGGGCACGGAAAAGAATAATACTTTGTAGCTTGATTGCTATGAAGGATTAGGTCAGCTTTTTAGGTTGTTTTTGATCTCGCGAGGGTTTTTACCCGTTGCAGTTTCAAAGCCCTGTTGGCTGTCCAAGACCGCGGGCGCGACGCGAGTCGCTTAATGGTGTGATGCCTGCGTAGATGGTCATTGTGTGCTAAGCACTGTGATCGCTAATGTGATCGAAACACTCAAATCCAATGGATTTGAGTATGAGGAGGTTTTAAGTGGTATTAAGACTAGACGACAAAAAAGCTATCGTCGCTGAAGTCGCGGCAGTGGCATCCACTGCAGTTTCTGCAGCGATTGCCGATTATCGCGGTTTAACGGTAGCAAAAATGAATGATTTACGCGTGAAAGCGCGCGATTCAAACATTTATCTTAAAGTCGTGCGTAACACTTTAGCACGTCGCGCAGTGCAAGGTACGGCATTTGCCTGCCTAGATTCCGCCTTGGTGGGGTCGTTGGTATTGGCTTTTTCCAAAGCCGAACCCAGTGCTACAGCTAAATTGTTTAAGGATTTTGCAAAGCAGAATGAAGCGTTTACAGTCAAGGGTTTATCTCTAGACGGTCAATTCTTCTCAGCGGCGCAAATTGATGCTTTGGCATCATTGCCTACGCGTGATGAGGCAATAGCCCAGTTAATGAGTGTGATGAATGCACCCATTTCCAAGTTTGTACAAACCCTGTCGGCTGTGCCTACTAAGTTAGTACGAACCGTAGCGGCTGTGCGTGATCAAAAACAAGAATCGTAACCTAACTATTTTTAAGGAGTCAATCAAATGGCTGTATCGAAAGAAAAAATTTTAGAAGCTATTTCCGCAATGAGCGTGATGGATGTTGTGGATTTAGTCAAGATGATGGAAGAGAAGTTTGGTGTGACTGCTGCGGTGGCCATGGCCCCGATGGCAATGGCAGCTGCTGATGCAGGTGCTGCTAAAGCAGAAGAACAAACTGAATTTAATGTCATTTTAACTAGCTTTGGTGAAAACAAAGTCAGTGTGATTAAAGTCATCCGTGAAATCACAGGCTTAGGCTTGAAGGAAGCAAAAGACTTAGTTGAAGGCGCCCCATCCACTGCGAAAGAAGGCGTTTCTAAAGAAGAAGCTGCAACTATCAAGAAAAAACTTGAAGACGCAGGCGCTAAGGCAGATATTAAATAATATTTGTGAGCCGCGTTTTTTCGAGGCTGACGGAATGTTTTTTCCGTCGGCCTCTTTACTCTTTGTGTTTTTAGTGTCGTCTAAAACCAAAGCGCGTAGAGTATATTACTAATGAGGAACTTTACATGACTGATATGTTAACAGCCCGGCGTCAACCCCTTCGTTCCGATAAAGTGCTTCGCCCGCGCGTTTATTTTGGTAAATTACCAGAAATCATGGAGATTCCATACTTATTAACGATACAAGAAGAATCGTATAAAAATTTCTTACAACATGATGTTCCTCCTTTGCAACGCAAGAATGAAGGCTTACAAGCCGCATTTAGTTCTATTTTTCCTATTGAGAATATGTCACGAACAGCGCGTTTGGAATTTGTCAGTTATACACTGGGTCATTCTCTTTTTAATGAGAATGAATGTAGAACTCGTGGTTTAACCTATGCCGGTGCCTTGCGCGTTAAAGTGCGCTTGGTTTTATTTGAAAAAGACAGCGTTAATCATAACCCTGTTATTAAAGATATACGCGAACAAGAAGTCTATATGGGCGAAATGCCGTTGATGACGGCCAATGCCACTTTTGTTATCAATGGGACTGAACGTGTTGTGGTATCGCAATTACACCGTTCTCCTGGTTTATTTGTAGAGCACGATAAAGGTAAAACCCACACCTCTGGAAAATTATTGTTTTCAGCACGGATCATTCCTTACCGCGGTTCTTGGTTGGATTTTGAATTTGATCCGAAAGATTGTTTATTTGTACGCATAGACAGACGTCGTAAATTACCGGTGTCGGTCTTGTTGCGTGCCTTGGGTTATTCTACAGAAGACATTCTTAAAAAGTTTTTTGATATTAATGTATTTAAAGTTCATAAAAATAAAATCACTTTAATGCTGGATCCGCAGCGTTTGCGCGGCGAAGTGGCTGTAGTCGATATTAAAACCAATAAAGGAAAGATTGTTGTTGAAAAAGGCCGACGTATTTCCTCACGCCACATTCGTTTATTAAGCGAAGATGGCGTTGATTCTTTAGAGGTTCCTAAAGATTACCTTATAGGCAAAGTATTGGCGCACGATTATGTTGATGCAAAAAGCGGTGAACTTTTGGCTGAGGCCAATGCTGAACTCACTTTAGAATTGATCGATGCTTTGTTGGAAGCAAAGGTAGAACAATTCGATGTGATTTATACTAACGATCTAGATTGTGGTAGCTATATTTCCGATACTTTGCGCATCGACCCTTCACGCACACCTTTAGATGGTTTGGTTGAAATTTATCGCATGATGCGTCCAGGCGAACCGCCTACACAAGAAGCGGCACAAAATCTATTTAATACTTTGTTTTTTGATGCTGATCGCTATGATTTATCCGCTGTAGGCCGCATGAAATTCAATTTACGTGTAGGTCGTCAAGACATACACGGACCGGGGATATTAACGGCGGATGACATTCTTGAGGTAGCTAAAGTACTGGTTGCAGTGCGTAATGGTAATGGCAGCATAGACGATATCGATCACTTAGGCAATCGTCGCGTACGTAGCGTAGGCGAAATGACGGAAAATCAATTTCGCGTTGGCCTAGTACGTGTAGAGCGCTCCGTAAAAGAACGCTTGAATGTAGCCGACTCCGAAGGTTTGATGCCACAAGAATTGTTAAACTCTAAGCCGGTGTCTGCCGCCATCAAAGAATTTTTTGGTTCTAGTCAGTTGTCGCAATTTATGGATCAAAATAATCCTTTGTCTGAAGTAACGCATAAACGTCGTATCTCAGCCTTAGGCCCTGGTGGTTTAACGCGCGAAAGAGCTGGCTTTGAAGTGCGTGACGTGCACGCCACTCACTACTCACGGCTATGTCCTATTGAAACGCCTGAAGGTCCAAACATTGGTTTGATCAACTCCTTATCGGTATACGCAAAACCAAATGAGTATGGTTTCTTAGAAGCCCCTTATTTGCGTGTAGTCGATGGTGTGGTGACCAGTGAAATGCATTATCTATCGGCAATTACCGAAAGTGATTTTGTGATTGCGCAAGCCAACGCCACAATGGATAAAAATCATCGTTTAACCGATGAATTTGTGCCCAGCCGTTACCAAGGTGAATTTACCTTTAAAACCGTTGCTGATGTGCAGTATATGGATGTTTCGCCTAAGCAAATCGTGTCGGTGGCTGCAGCGTTGATTCCTTTTTTAGAACACGACGATGCTAACCGCGCCCTGATGGGTTCGAATATGCAGCGACAAGCTGTACCGGTATTGCGTGCTGAAAAGCCTTTAGTAGGAACAGGAATTGAGAGTACCGTTGCCGTGGATTCGGGAGTGACCGTGATTGCTAAGCGTTCCGGTATTGTAGATTCTGTGGATTCGGCGCGTATCGTTATTAAAGTCGATGATACAGAAGCGGGCGCAAAAGAAACGGGTGTGGATATTTATAACCTCATTAAATATGTGCGTTCCAACCAGAACACGTGTATCAACCAAGTGCCTCTAGTACACGAAGGTGAGCGGGTGAATAAAGGCGATGTATTAGCCGATGGTCCGTCTACCGATTTAGGCGAATTGGCCTTAGGGCAAAACCTATTGGTCGCTTTTATGCCGTGGAATGGTTATAACTTTGAAGATTCTATCTTGATCTCAGAGCGTGTGGTTAGAGAAGATAGATTTACCAGCATTCATATTGAAGAATTAACCTGTATTTCGCGCGATACCAAATTAGGTTCGGAAGAAATCACCGGCGATATTCCTAATGTGAGTGAAATAGCGCTGTCTAAACTAGATGCTTCTGGTATTGTGCACATAGGTGCTGAAGTCAATGCAGGCGATATCCTAGTGGGTAAAGTAACGCCTAAGGGTGAAACACAATTAACGCCAGAAGAAAAATTATTGCGCGCTATTTTCGGTGAAAAAGCATCCGATGTAAAAGACAGTTCTTTGCGTGTGCCTACCGGTATGAATGGTACCATCATAGATGTGCGTGTTTTTACCCGCGATGGTTTGGCAAAAGATGCGCGCGCATTGGAAATTGAGGAAGCTGAACTGGATAAAGTGCGTAAAGATTTAAACGATGAATTCCGCATCCGTGAATTAGACATTTATCGTCGTTTGGAAAAGAAACTCGTAGGCAAGGTGATTTTGAAAGGGGTTAAAGAGCTAAGAGCCAATAGCGCAATAACCGCGGAACAACTGCAAGAATTGCCGCGTGATCAATGGTTGTCATTGAACTTTTCCGATGATGCTAGCAATAAAGAGATGGAAAACGCTTCTCTACAGTTACAACACATACGGCTAGACTTTGAAGATAGCTTGAAGTTGGCGCAACAAAAAATTACTCAAGGCGATGATTTAGCCCCAGGCGTGTTGAAGATAGTTAAAGTGTATTTAGCCGTGAAACGACGTATACAACCGGGTGATAAAATGGCGGGACGACACGGTAATAAAGGTGTGGTTTCCAATATCGTGCCGGTAGAAGATATGCCCTATCTAGAAGATGGAACGCCAGTGGATATAGTCTTGAATCCTTTAGGTGTGCCTTCACGTATGAACGTAGGTCAGGTATTAGAAACCCATTTAGGATGGGCCTCTAAAGAATTGGGCCGTAAAATCCGTCATTTAATAGAAAATGTAGGTGAGATGGAACCCCTGCGCGACTACATGAAAAAGATCTATGACATGAGTTCTACGCCTACGGTTAACATAGAAAAATTGAATGATGAAGATCTCATGATCATTGCCGAAAACCTTAAAGAAGGTGTGCCGATGGCAACGCCTGTATTTGATGGTGCTAGAGAAAGTGAAATTAAAGAAGCGTTAAAATTAGCGGGATTGCCGGAATCTGGGCAAACGCAATTAACCGATGGTCGCACGGGACTTCCCTTTGAAAGACTGGTTACCGTGGGTTATATGTATATGTTGAAACTGAATCATTTGGTGGATGACAAAATGCATGCGCGTTCTACGGGTTCGTATAGCTTAGTGACGCAACAACCCTTAGGCGGTAAAGCGCAATTTGGTGGTCAGCGATTTGGGGAAATGGAAGTATGGGCTCTAGAAGCATACGGTGCTGCGTATACTTTACAAGAAATGTTGACAGTGAAATCAGATGATGTACGCGGTCGTACGAAGATGTATAAAAACATCGTCGATGGCGATCATCAAATGACAGCGGGTATGCCTGAATCGTTTAACGTATTGGTCAGAGAAATTCGTTCTTTGGCTTTAGACGTAGAGTTAGATAGTTATTGAGGACGGGCGCCTCGCGAGGCGCCCCTACAGAACGAGCCTCAGAACGTTGTAGGGGCGGCTCGTGAGCCGCCCTGCTATTGATGGTTATGTATTTTAGTTAATTAAAGAGAGTGTGAATTATGGCAGAAATGATTATGAATACTCCGGTGATAGGCGATTTGTGGAGCTACATGAAGCAACAAGCGCAGATCTTAGAAGTCGATCAAATAAAGATTGGCTTAGCCTCTCCGGATCTAATTCGCTCACAATCTTTCGGGGAAGTATTAAAATCCGAAACCTACAATTACCGTACTTTCAGACCAGAAAGGGACGGCTTGTTTTGTGCCAAAATCTTTGGCCCTATCAAGAATTATGAATGTTTATGCGGAAAATACAAACGTAAAAAGCATCATGGCGTGGTGTGTGAAAAATGTGGGACCGAAGTTACTGAAACCAAAGTACGTAGAGAACGCATGGCACATATCGAATTGGCTTGTCCCGTTGCGCATATCTGGTTTTTAAAATCATTGCCGTCGCGTATAGGTTTGGCTTTGGACATGACCTTACGGGATATTGAACGTATCCTTTATTTTGAAGCTTTTGTGGTGACTGAACCCGGCTTAACCTCCTTAACCAGAGGACAGTTATTATCTGATGAAGAATATTTAGATTCCATTGAACAATACGGCGATGAATTTGAAGCCTACATGGGCGCCGAAGCGATACAACGTTTATTACAAAGCCTTAATCTAGAAGAAGAAATTGCGTTGATTCGTGAAACGCTGCCTACAACCAATTCTGAGACCAAACAGAAAAAATTAACCAAACGCTTAAAATTGTTAGAAGCCTTTTTGGCTTCAGGCAATAGACCAGAATGGATGGTTTTAACGGTGTTGCCGGTATTGCCTCCAGACTTACGTCCCTTGGTGCCACTGGATGGGGGGCGTTTTGCGACTTCTGACTTGAATGATCTCTATCGCCGCGTCATTAACCGTAATAACAGATTGAAACGTTTGTTGGAACTCAATGCGCCCGATATTATCGTACGGAATGAAAAACGGATGTTACAAGAAGCGGTGGATGCTTTGTTTGACAATGGTCGACGCACACGTGCCATCACGGGCTCGAACAAAAGACCTCTAAAATCATTGTCCGACATGATCAAGGGTAAACAAGGTCGTTTCCGCCAAAATCTATTGGGTAAACGCGTGGATTACTCAGGTCGTTCGGTGATTGTGGTGGGTCCTACATTAAAATTACATCAATGTGGTTTGCCCAAGAAAATGGCCCTGGAATTATTTAAGCCTTTTATATTCAGCAAATTGCAATTGCGCGGCATGGTCTCTACCATCAAAGCGGCTAAAAAGATGGTCGATAGAGAAGAGCCTGAAGTATGGGATATCTTAGCTGAGGTCATACGCGAGCATCCCGTGTTATTAAACCGTGCGCCTACCTTGCACCGTTTAGGGATACAAGCTTTTGAACCTTTGTTGATTGAAGGTAAAGCCATACAATTACATCCCTTGGTGTGTACGGCTTATAACGCTGACTTCGACGGTGACCAAATGGCAGTGCATATTCCTTTAACCATAGAAGCGCAATTAGAAGCGCGTGTGTTGATGATGTCAACCAATAATGTGTTGTCGCCAGCTAATGGTGAACCGGTGATTGTGCCTACGCAAGACGTGGTGTTGGGACTTTATTACATGACTCGCGAAAGCATTAATGCTAAAGGCGAGGGCCATGTGTTTTCTGATTTGGCTGAGGTTAAGCGCGCTTATGATACACAAAGTGCGGATCTACACGCTAAAGTTCGTGTGCGCATTCCAGAAAAAACGGTGGGTGCCAACGGTGAAGTTGAAATCACGCACCGCTTTGTCGATACCACGGTAGGCCGGGCCTTGTTGTCAGAAATTCTACCCAATGCCTTACCTTTTTCTTGTATCAACAAAATATTAACCAAGAAAGAAGTGTCGGCGTTGATCAATATGTCTTATCACAAAGCAGGGCTTAAAGATACCGTTATCTTTGCTGATCAACTGATGTATACCGGCTTTGCTTATGCAACGCGCTCAGGTATTTCTATCGGGGTGGATGACTTTGTGGTTCCAGAGAATAAAGGCGCTATTATTGCGGTTGCGGAGCAAGAAGTAAAAGAAATTGAAGCTCAATTTGCTTCGGGGTTGTTAACACAGGGTGAACGGTACAATAAAGTTATCGATATTTGGTCCCGTACCAATGACCAAGTGGCTAAAGCCATGATGGATAAACTGTCCCACGAACAAGTCCTAGATCATAAAGGACAATTGGTTGCACAAACGTCTTTTAATTCCGTATACATGATGGCGGATTCGGGCGCTAGAGGATCGGCGGCGCAAATAAGGCAGTTATCGGGTATGCGTGGTTTGATGGCAAAGCCAGATGGCTCCATCATCGAAACCCCTATTACGGCAAACTTTCGTGAAGGGTTGAGTGCACAACAATACTTTATTTCTACCCACGGGGCACGTAAAGGTTTGGCCGATACGGCATTGAAGACGGCTAATTCGGGGTATTTAACACGACGTTTAGTCGACGTGGCGCAAGATGTGGTCGTTCTGCTAGAAGATTGCGGTACTACACAAGGTTTACCGATGAAACCGCATATTGAAGGCGGTGATATAGTTGAGCCTTTGCGTGAACGCGTGTTGGGTCGAGTTTTGGCTGAAGTTGTGCATTATCCAGGAAAAGATGAAGTTCTGTTTGAAGCTGGTACTTTTTTAGATGAAGATCGCGTTGATCAATTAGAAAAAAATAACATTGATGAAGTGTTTGTACGCTCACCGATTACCTGTGAAGCTGATTTTGGTATTTGTAAGGCTTGTTATGGTCGGGATCTCGCTCGCGGTCACTTAGTCAATCGTGGCGAAACCGTAGGCGTGATTGCAGCTCAATCCATCGGTGAACCGGGTACACAGTTAACCATGCGTACTTTCCACATTGGTGGTGCCGCATCGCGAACTTCTGCGGCCAGCAACATTCAAGTTAAACATGCCGGACGGGTTCGTTTACACAATTTAAAATTTGTGCAACAAGCCAATGGTTACTTGGTCGCAGTATCGCGCTCGGGTGAATTGGCTCTGGCCGATCAATACGGGCGTGAGCGCGAACGCTATAAATTGCCTTATGGCGCGACCTTATCGTTGAAGGATGGTGATGAAGTAGTGGCAGGACAAATCGTTGCCACTTGGGATCCGCATACACACCCTATCGTGACGGAAGTGAACGGTGTGGCGCAATTCGTAGACATGAATGAAGGTTTGACCATGAATCGACAAGTCGATGAAGTCACTGGTTTAGCTAGCATCGTCATCATCGATTCTAAGCAACGCAGTGGTTTAAGCAGCAGTGGTCGTGATGTGCGTGCCATGATCAAATTGGTCGATGAAAAAGGGAACGATATTATGTTAGCGGGTACTCAAGTTCCTGCGCATTATTATCTACCGGTAGGGGCTGTGGTTAACGTTGAAGATGGCATGAAGGTTAATATTGGTGATGTCATTGCGCGTATTCCACAAGAAAGTTCAAAAACCCGCGATATTACCGGTGGTTTGCCGCGAGTCGCTGATTTATTTGAAGCCCGTAAACCTAAAGAGCCCGCTATTCTGGCGGAAAGCTCCGGTCTAGTTTCCTTTGGTAAAGAAACCAAGGGCAAACGTCGTTTGGTATTAACTTCTGTTGAAGGTTCAGTGCATGAAGAATTGATTCCTAAGTGGCGTCATGTGACGGTATTTGAAGGGGAACAAGTGGCGCGTGGTGAAACTATCGCCGATGGTGCTTCGAATCCACACGATATTTTACGTTTATTGGGTGTGGGCGCGCTAGCCAGTTACATCATCAATGAAATCCAAGATGTTTACCGTTTACAAGGGGTTAAGATCAACGATAAGCACATCGAAGTGATCATTCGCCAGATGTTGCGTAAGGTTGAAATCTTGCATCCAGGGGATACAGGTTTCTTGGCCAGCGAACAAATTGAATTGATACAGATTAAAGAAGCCAATCGCAAAGCGATAGCTGAAGATAAGATCCCAGCGCGTTTCGATCATGTCTTGATGGGTATTACCAAAGCATCATTGAATACGACTTCCTTTATCTCTGCAGCGGCTTTCCAAGACACCACACGCGTGTTAACCGAAGCTTCTGTCTGTGGAAAAGTAGATGATCTGCGTGGCTTGAAAGAAAACGTGATGGTGGGTCGATTGATTCCTGCGGGAACGGGGCTTGCTTATCATGAAGAGCGTAAACGTCGCGCTGAAGAGGCCGCAGCCATCAAAGCGACGGCACAACAGCCTGCCGCCGCTATTATGAAGCCTAGCGCTGAAGAAGTGCAGCAAGCGTTAAGTGAAGCGTTAAGCGAAGTGAGCAATAATGCTGCGCGCCAAGCTAAAAAAGAAAACGATGAAGATGAGAATCAGGTAGAGTAGGATTATCTTTATTCTGTAGATCTGGTGTAGGGGCGGCTCGCGAGCCGCCCATTGTTAAGTATGCGCAAATGCTTAATCATTGCTATTTTTTGTTACTGATAAAACCTATGCCACATCCAGTTGCATGCGGGCATAAGGTCCTTGTATAAAATAGTTGCTGTACTGTGTAGAGGTATCTTGGGTACTCATAACGCTATTTTCAACAGCATCAAAATAGTTAGTCACTTGATAGCCTGCTTCGAAGCTTAAACTATAATTATTATTCACATCGGTCTTATACACCGCAGACAATTTGGCGTCGGCTTCAGGCACTACACGGGTATTGGTCTGTATTTCGTTGTTGGTATTCGTCGTTTGATCCGATAATATTATAGAACCAGGAGGAAAAGGAGGGAATTCAAAAGATAGGGTAACGAGTTCATTGGCGGATCCTTTTTCACGAACATCCAAATCACCTACTAATAAGGAAAGTCCTAAGGTGCTGCGCAAGGAAAATCCGCGCCCTAGATTAAACTCTGCATCACTACCAAAACGCGGGCCTAAGCCTTGAAAATCAGATTCCCATGTAGACTCATCCTTAGTATTATCCGTAAATGTAACCCCAATACCAGGGCCAAATTCTATGTTGAAATTATAAGTGTCATCCCTTTGAGACTCTGCTTTATAATCTATGCTGGCATAGCGTAGGCCTGCAAAAGGATGCAAGCTAAGGCGTTGCCCTATCTCGATGAGCTGACCAAAGGTTAAATCTGCAGCATTATAGTTTGTATCGACCTCGGCGGAGTGCTTGCCGCTTTGACTAAACACTATAGGAGGTGAAGCGAATGTAATAGCCCTGTTGGGATCCGTCGCTGAATCGCTATGGCTGGTATTCAGTTGCGTAAAGGCAAGATTAACATCACGGCCATTGCCTGGAAAATGATAGCTGATATCTGCGCCCCAGCCCCAATTGTAGTCTGAACCTACGGTGTAAACGCTATCACCGTCCAGAATAGGGAAGAAATCTGGCGTATCTGATGCGAGATGAAAATAGTTATAGTCGGTATCGGGTTCAAGATGACTGGCTTGTAACCCAAAAGACCAAGAACCTTCCTGGTGTGGCGCTATTAAATTCATGTCTGAGGCGATGGGCATTGAGTTGTTAGTTTGGGCGGCCAATGCCGCAGCGCTAGATAACACAAGAAATAGAGCAGGTATAATCTTTTTAATCATTTTTTCGATGTCCCTATGCTTAAAGATAATGCCCCACCATATCAGTAGAATAGAAACCTGTCAAGACGGATTATTGCGATGCTAGCGAAAATCGCAGCAAAATGCTGCGATTTATTTTTATCCCGCAGATCTTATGCCACATCCAGTTGCACGCGTGCATAAGGTCCTTGTATAAAATAGTTGCTGTATTGTGTAGAAGTATCTTGAGTACTCATGACACTATTTTGAACCGCATCAAAATAGTTAGTTACTTGATATCCTGCTTCGAAGCTTAAACTATAACCATTATCCACATAGGTCGTATACATCGCAGATAATTTGGCATCGGCTTCAGGCACTACACGGGTATTGGTTTGTATTTCGTTGTTAGTATCCGTCGTTTGATCCGATACTATTGTAGTAACTCCTCGCCAAGTTACGGTAAAGAGCTCATTGGCGGATCCTTTCTCACGAACATCCAGATCACCCACTAATAAGGAAAGTCCTAAGGTGCTGCGCAAGGAAAATCCGTTTCCTAGATTAACCTCTGCATCACTACCAAAACGTGGGCCTAGGCCTTGAAAATCCGATTCCCATGTAGATTCACCCTTAGTATTATCCGTAAAGCTAATCGGACCATCCTCGCCGCCAAGCTCTATGCTGATGCTATAAGTGTCATCCTCATTAGCTTTTGCTTTATAATCTATGCTGGCATAGCGTAGGCCTGCAAAAGGATGCAAGCTAAGGCGTTGTCCTATCTCAATGAGTTGACCAAAGGTTAAATCTGCCGCATTATAGTTCGTATCCACTTCGGCGGAGTGCTTGCCGCTTTGACTCAACGATATTGCAGGTGATGTTGGTATTGTAAAACCCCTGCTGGGATCAGTCGCTGAATCGCTATGGCTGGTATTCAGTTGCGTAAAGGCAAGGTTAACATCACGGCCATTGCCTGGGAAATGATAGCTGATATCTGCACCCCAGCCCCAATTGTAGTCAGTACCTAGGGTATAAGTTCTATCGCTATCTCCTGTAAAAGGGGCGAGATCCGGATCTGCGAGATGAAAATAGTTATAGTCGGTATCGGGTTCAAGATGACTGGCTTGTAACCCAAAAGACCAAGAACCTTCCTGGTGTGGCGCTATTAAATTCATGTCTGAGGCCATGGGCATTGAGTTGTTAGTTTGGGCGGCCAGCGCTGCAGCACTAGATAACACAAGAAATAGAGCAGGTATAATCTTTTTAATCATTTTTCATTGTCCCTATGTTTAAAGATGATGGCCCACCATATCAGTAGAATAGAAACCTGTCAAGGACGGATTGTTGCGATGCTAGCCAAAAAGGCAGCAAAATGCTGCTATTTATTTTTATCTCGCAGATCTAATGTAGGGGCGGCTCGTGAGCCACGCGGGCAGGGATTGCTCATGATGGTTAAAAAAGGCTCTATGTGATGGTTTAAAAGAAAAAGAAAGCAAAACAATGGAAAAAAGGGTAAAAAGAGAGAGG
>VFJT01000207.1 GCA_009885935.1 Gammaproteobacteria bacterium | reverse complement strand
TTTAATCCAGCTGCCAACGTGTCACAACAATTTTCACTTTTATGTCTGCATTTTGTATCAGCAATTTACTGGGTAGATCGACTTTGCCGACTCCTGAGTAATTTTGAAAAACCACAGTAAAGCCATCTTGTTGTAAGCTGGTTAGATGGCTGTGACTGGCATCAAATTGTAAGTTGGCAGTGCTGCCCGGCGCAGGCAAGCCGCGCGCCCAATAGTAGAGATCGTTTACGGGCAATTGCCAGCCGGTGACTTTGATTAATAGTGCTTCGGCATTACTGTCTGTATAGGTTTTGCCTTTAGGGGCTAGATAAATGCTTTGTGTAGGCGTTGTTTTTAAGGTGCCATACCCCGTGCCTATAGGGCCTATAAAACGCAGGCTATAGTCATTTTCGCTTTGCAGTTGCCAATCAAACTGCAGAGCGTTGTTGTCCTTAGCGGTTTGTATGCCTAACGCGCCTACGCTATGCCAATGGGTTAGTTGATTTAAGGTGCTTTGGCGGTCATCCCACGATTGTTGATTTTGTACGGTGGGTGTAGAGAGGGGAACTTGCGTGGTACAAGCACTGAGTAATGTTAACAGTATAAAGCTGAATAATACATTTTTACGCATAAGAAGCAATTCCTTTTTTAGTTGAATATACCAAACGCACTAATTTGGGCAGACACGGGGGTCTGCCCCTACGAAATCCCTATGTAAATATCCAAAACGGCGTTGTGTGGATCGTGACTGCGTTCATCGTAGAGCTCAAAATCGGCACTATTGCTATTCCTACTACACATTAAACAAAAAATGCATCACATCGCCATCACGTACTATATAGTCTTTGCCTTCCACGCGCAATTTACCCGCCACTTTGGCGCCTTGTTCGCCTTTGTAGGCAATAAAATCGTCGTAGGCAATGACTTCGGCGCGTATGAAGCCACGCTCAAAATCACTGTGTATGCGTCCGGCCGCTTTAGGGGCGCTATCGCCTACACAGATAGTCCAGGCACGTACTTCTTTAACGCCGGCGGTAAAATAAGTTTGTAAGCCTAATAGTTTATAGCCACTGGTGATGAGACGATTTAACCCGGTCTCAGTCAAACCCATGGCGCTTAAAAATTCCGCTTTATCCGCCTCGCTTAATTCTAATAATTCTGCTTCAATAGCGGCACACACCGGTACCACCAAAGCGCCTTCTTTTTGAGCGTGTGCTTGCACTGCATCTAATAGGGGATTTTTTTCAAAGCCATCTTCGGCCACATTGGCAATATACAGCGTAGGCTTAGACGTTAATAGTTGATAAGTCTGCAACCATTTCTTTTCGTCGTCATTCAAAGACAGTGAACGCAAAGATAAGCCGTCGTTTAAATGCACTTTTATTTTTTCTAAAAAGGCCGCTTCTGCTACTGCCTCGGCATTGCCGCTACGTGTATTTTTAGCGACGCGCAGCATGATTTTATGGACGGTGTCTAAATCGGCCAACGCCAATTCGGTGTCTATAATGGCGATATCGTGCAAAGGATCCACGCGCCCAGACACATGGATGATGTTGTCGTCTTCAAAGCAACGCACTACGTGCGCAATGGCATCCGTTTCGCGTATATGCGCTAAAAATTGATTGCCCAAACCTTCACCCGTGGCCGCTCCCTTAACTAGCCCTGCGATGTCTACAAATTCCATGACAGTAGGTACAATGTTTTGCGGTTTAATAATGGCTGCAATCGCATCTAAACGGGGATCGGGCAATGGCACTATGCCTACATTCGGTTCGATGGTGCAAAAAGGATAATTGGCAGCATCGATGCCCGCACGCGTTAAAGCATTAAATAAAGTAGATTTGCCCACATTGGGTAAGCCTACAATGCCACATTTGAATCCCATATTAATCCTCTTTTGTATGTAATTGTTGTACTGCATCTTCCCAATGGCCGTTTAATACCTTGGGTAAAATCGGCAGGGTTCTGGCGATGGCTAAATCGACTGTATCGCGCTCGCTGGTTGATGCTTGCCCCAAAACGTAATTTAAAACTTTGTCTTTGTGACCGGGATGACCTATGCCTAAACGTAAGCGTGCAAAATTTTGTGATTTTAAAGCTTGCGCGATATCGCGCAAACCATTGTGACCGGCATGACCTCCGCCCCATTTTAATTTGACCTCGCCACACACTAAGTCCAATTCATCGTGGGCCACCAAAATATTTTCTGCTTTGATTTTATAATAGTTGGCGACACTGCTTACGGCTAAACCACTGTGGTTCATGAAGGTGTTGGGTTGTAACAATAAACAATCGATATTTTGGATTTGGCCATTGGCGATTAGGCCGTGAAATTTAGCATCGTTGCGTAAGGTATAGCCATATTCTTTGGCCAGCGTTTCAAGAAACCAAAAGCCCGCATTATGTCGCGTGAGAGCGTATTGCGGGCCAGGATTCCCTAGCCCTACAATCAGCTGAATCGGATGGTATTGCATGGCTTAGTGTGTACGCGCAGTCGTCATTGCGAGGCGAAGCCGAAGCAATCCAGGGGTTAAAATCCTGGATTTATAAGTACCGCGGTTTTTATTAGCCTTGCTGTCAATGAAGATCTGTTGAGGTGTAAACATTTTCCTGGATTGCCGCGTCGCTACGCTCCTCGCAATGACGACGCGCAATTCAAGACGTCTGTAATCGCTACAGGATTTCACTCTATTACTCGCTCTTCTCTTCTTCAGCAGCGCCTTCTTCAGTAGTACCTTCAGCAGCAGCTTCTTCTGCGGCTGGCGTTTCTTCCACTTCTTCTATCACCGCTCTAGGAATGTGTGCTGCGGCAATGGGTAGATTATGGCTTTCACCATGGGTTAAAGCGACGATGACGGCATCCGCAGGCAATGTCAAATCCGACAAATGCAAAATTTGATCGAGTTCTAAGTTGCTTAAGTCTACTTCCAGAAAAGCTGGAATATGCAGAGCCGGACAGATGATTTCCACTTCCTTAATTTGATGCGCGATAATGGCACCGTCTTTTACCGCTGGAGAATTTTCTCCATTGATAAAATGCAGAGGGATCTTCACGTGCAGACGTTCATTGCCGGTGATGCGTTGAAAATCCATGTGCAAAATCTTCGGTTTGTACGCATGGCGTTGGATATCACGCAAACGCACGGAATGGTGCTCGCCATCGATATTCAATTTGAACAGCTGAGTAAAAATTTGCTCATTTTCCAAAGCTTTGATGATTTCATGGTGTTGCAGCAACAAAGATTGGGCTTCTTTTTTTGCGCCGTATAGTACAGCAGGCACGCCATTGTTGCGACGTAGGCGGCGGCTCGCGCTCTTCCCCAACTCCGCTCTAGGCGTTGCGTTAATAACGATTGAACTGGTCATAATTTAAGCTCCACAAAAGGGTTGATTCAACAAAAAACCTCGCGACCAAGGTTTTTCGCCTTCAAATGGGCCATTTTGGAGCAGATCTATGCTAGAATCCACAACCCGACCATACTTGAAAGGCGGCCATTGTAGCAGAAAAAAAAGCATCTAGGTAGGGGGTTTTGTGTCTTACTATCGTCAGCACGTCTTTATGTGTACTAATTTGCGCCAAAATGGCGAACAATGCTGCGGTGCCGCCGGGGCCGAGGCTTTGCGCGCCTATGCCAAGAAAAAACTCAAAGCTATGGGCGAGGCGGGGCAGGGGCGTTGCCGTATCAATATTGCGGGCTGTTTGGACCGCTGTACTGAAGGGCCAGTGATGGTTATTTATCCCGAAGGCGTATGGTATAGCTACCATAATGAAGCTGATATTGATGAGATTTTGCAGAAACATGTGCTAGAAGGGCAGATAGTCGAGCGCTTGAAATTAAAAGGTTAAAGAATGAAGAAAGAATACGTAGGGGCGGACCCCTGTGTCCGCCCTAATAGGATTTACCGATGAAATTCGTAGATGAAGTCGTCATTGAGATCGCTGGCGGTGATGGTGGTACGGGCTCCATGAGCTTTAGGCGCGAAAAATATATCCCTAGAGGCGGTCCCGATGGCGGCGATGGGGGCGATGGCGGCAGCGTTGTTTTAGAAGCCTGTAGCGGTGTCAATACCTTAGTGGATTATCGCTATAAGCGTAAACATTTTGCGACTAAGGGTGAGCGCGGCCATGGCGAACAAAAGAGCGGTAGAAGTGGCGAGGATTTAATTTTACCAGTCCCCGTAGGCACTGTGGCTTACGATGCGGGTACCGATGAGTGCATAGGGGATCTAGTCGCCATCGGCCAACGCGTGATCGTTGCGCAAGGCGGTTTTCACGGTCTAGGCAATACCCGTTTTAAAAGCAGTATCAATCGCGCGCCGCGCAAAACGACGCCGGGTACTCCGGGTGAACGCCGATCGCTGCGCTTAGAATTAAAATTATTAGCCGATGTCGGTTTATTAGGTTTACCCAATGCCGGCAAATCCAGTCTGATACGCGCTATTTCAGCGGCAACGCCTAAAGTAGCCGATTATCCTTTTACGACATTGCATCCGCATTTAGGCGTCGTGCGTGTAGGGGAATTGAAAAGTTTTGTGGTGGCCGATATTCCCGGACTCATCGAAGGCGCCGCAGAAGGTGCCGGTTTAGGCGATAAATTTTTACGTCATTTGGCTCGCAATCGCATACTATTGCATGTGGTGGATGTGGCACCCATAGACGGCAGCGATCCCATTGCGAATATTCAGCTGATACGGCGCGAAGTAGAACAGCACAATCCAGAATTGGCAGCCAAAGAATGTTGGTTGGTGTTGAATAAAATAGATTTATGGCTGGAGGATGAACGAGAAACGCAATTGAATCTGTTAAAACAAGGCTTGGATGAAGTTACACCCATCTATGCTATTTCAGCCATCACGGGCGAGGGCACAACACGTCTATGTCAAGACATCATGCTGCGCTTAGACGAATTACTCGTAGAGGCGGACTCCTGCGCCCACTGAAATTAGGGCAGACACGGGGGTCTGCCCCTACGATAGCAATATGATTTTACCGTAGGGGCGGACCCCCGTGTCCGCCCAAACAAACGTAACCAGGGTCTACTACCTACGAAGAGAAATCGAATGAACAATGAAACACCATTGCCTAGCGGGCTGTATGTAGTCGCAACGCCCATAGGAAATTTAGACGATATTACACTTAGGGCCTTGACGGTGTTGCGCAGCGTCGATCTCATTGCAGCCGAAGACACGCGCCATACACGCCAGTTGTTACACCATTTTTCCATCAGCAAACCATTATATGCATTGCACGATCACAATGAAATGCTAAAAAAAGACAAAATCATTGAAAAAATAAAAGAGGGTAGAGCGATTGCTTTGGTCAGCGATGCGGGCACACCTTTAATCAGCGATCCGGGTTTTACCCTGGTGCGCGCGCTGCAAGAACAGCATTTACCCGTTTTCACAATTCCTGGACCTTCGGCACTGACAGCGGCGTTGAGTATCGCCGGCATGCCTTGTGCACAATTTGTTTTTGAAGGGTTTTTACCGGCCAAGGCGGGGGCGCGCGAGGCACGGTTGCAGCAATTAAAGGGTGAGATCAGAACACAGGTTTTTTACGCCTCAGTGCATCGCGTGCAAGACGATGTGAATGCCATTGCTGCGGTTTATGGCGAGATGCGTTCTATGGTGTTATTGCGCGAATTAACCAAGCGACATGAAACGGTTGTGTTTGGCACGGTTGCAGAAGTGCAGCATTATTTGGCTAAAGATGAGCATGCTCTAAAAGGCGAATTTGTTTTAGTAGTAGCGGGCGATAGCGCTGTGCATGAAGACGTGAATGCTGAGACGGAGCGTTTATTAAAAATTTTATTGCCTGTGGTGCCATTGAAACAAGCCGTTGCCATTGTGAGCGAGATTTTAGGCGTGGCTAAGAATCCGGTGTATGAGATGGCGTTGTTGATCAAGGGTTAAATTGTTCGTTGCGCTTTTTTCGTAGGGGCGGAGCCCCGTGTCCGCCCAAACAAGGGCAGCCACAGGGGGCTGCCCCTACGATAGCTTATTTTATCTTTTCTGCTGGTGTAACCACCGGCGCTACCACTGCCGGCGGCGGTGTTAGCACCTCTTGCGGTGCTACCGTCATTTGCAATTGCTGTAATAGCGCTGGATTAAAAGGCTGTTGATTTACAGTGGGCGCGCCTTGCTTGATCTTAATCTCCAAATTGTAAGAATCATTATTTTCTTTCAGAAGTCCCATTTTGGCTAATTGTCCTAAAATGGCGCTAGGATCAATGTGGTTAGTGGCGAGTCCCATATTGCGGTCTATGATATCGGTAAGAAAGGATTGTGCCAAACTTTTGCTGATTTCCAAATGATAATACAAGTCTATCTCTTTCATTAGCGCGTTGATGTTGCTAGAAGTAGGGGGAGACGCAAAACGCAGAGTGCCTTCTGAATGTATGCTGCCGTTAGGAACAGACAAAGCCAATTGTTTTAAGGCGAGCTCAGTGTTGTTTTGTACCAAGCCGGGCAATAATTTTTTGAGATCTTCGGCTAAAGTATTTTGCAAATTCTCTGTATTTTCTGGTTGCAATGCTCTTTGTTTAGCATAAACCTGAATTTTTTCTTCAATTTGCGCTAAGGTTTTAAAATTCAAATGATTCATTTGAAAATCGAAGTTCAAGGGGCCATAGCCTTGGCTATTGTAAGTAGCATTGTTCACCCCTAGATTCATTTGGTAGCTGATATCGGTTTTTTCGCGTGACCCTACAAAAGAAGAATTAAAGTCTTGCAGTTTGAATTGCAGCATGGGGGGTATCGATAGATCAATACTAGATATGGCTATAGTCTCATTGCCCAAATAAACCCCTTGTTCTCTATGGTTGTCTATGTGCACTTGTATGCTGGGGATAGTTAAATAACCCTTAGAATTGGCGTTGACATTAAAGTTTTGCACTAAGAGTTGGCCTTTAACACGACTTAAGTCGTGCGTAAAATTACCCTTTAATTGCAGTTGGTCTAAGTTCAGGCTCAATAAGGGGGTTTTAGCAAGGTTGACAGTGGCTTGTAAGGCGGCATGTAGGTTCACCGCATAATGCAAGCTAAAGGGGATGCTGATGCGCGCACTGAAAATTTTCTTTTGAAAATCAATCGTGAATAAGTTGCTTTTAGTGAGTTTGGGTAATTGCACGTCTAATACCGCAATACCGAAGAAAAACTGCGTATGACCTTGTTCATCGTGAAAGAAAGCAATGGGGCCGTGGTGAATAATCACCTGATGTTGAATGGCAGGCCATTCTACCTCTGATGCATTGGCATTCCAAGCTAAGGACGCCTCTGATGACAACCAACCTAGGCGGTAATTGCTGTGGATCTGTACATTAGGATATTTCACTTGCAGTTGGGCCGTTAAGTTTTCAAAGCGGTTTTTAGCGACTAAACCTGAAACTAGGGGTAGAAAAGCGAGAATAATGATGCCTAAGGCCGTTATGGATAAGGTCTTCTTCATGGTCTAGTGATTTTCCTAAATTATAGTATATTTCAAAATTTGGGCAGGCACAGGGGCCTGCCCCTACGATAGGTATAACTTTATGCTAGAATGCCTCATATTACAAGCATAAAATCAGCTTTAGGAGACAATGTTATGCAAAATACAGCGGCGCCAGTTATCACCATAGATGGGCCAGGGGGGGTCGGCAAGGGAACTGTAGCACATTTATTATCCAAAAGACTCAATTGGCATGTGTTAGACAGCGGTGCCATTTATAGGGTGGTGGCTTTTGCCGCTGAAAAAGCGACTATCTCTGTCGATGATTGCGATGGCCTATTAAAGCTGGTTAATGGCTTAAAGCCTACTTTTTCAACGGACAACGAAGGCGTAATGCATGTCTTTTTAAATAAAGAAGATATTACGGCGCGCATTAGAGACCCCCATATAGGCACGGCGGCCTCGCAATTATCAGTTTATCCGGCCATACGCACCGCTTTATTGGCCTGTCAGCGCCAATTTTGTCAACCCAAAGGCTTAGTTGCCGATGGTCGTGATATGGGTACCGTGGTCTTTCCTGACGCACAATTAAAGATCTTTTTGGATGCTTCCCCTGAAGCCAGAGCGATACGCCGCCACAGACAGTTGCTTCAACAAGCGATAGATGTTACTCTTAAGGACGTTTTTGCGCAGATCATCGAAAGAGACGAGCGCGATCGGTCGCGTGCAGTGGCGCCCTTAAGGCCCGCCAAAGATGCTGTCATCATCGACACCACACTGTTGTCGGTGGATGAGGTCTTTGCGCAGGTAGTGTTGCAATGGGATTTGCGCCAAATGCAAGTATTGTCGTAGGGGCAGACCCCCGTGTCTGTCCTAAAAATGGTTGGTCTGAATATTCTTTAATATTCAAGATTATAATTTAAACGTGTTTTAAACACATAACAGAAAAGACTATAAAGTCTAGGAATCTATAATGATAAATATCAAACAAGGTGAATTTGCTTCTTTATTGGAGGAAAGTTTTGCCAAAGAAAAATTAGAAATGGGTGCTATTTGCAAAGGCCTAGTGGTTCGTATCGACAAAGATTACGTCACGGTCGATGCCGGGTTTAAGTCCGAAGGCGTTATTCCTCGAGAACAATTTTTAAATGATAAAGGCGAATTAGAAATCGCCGAAGGCGATAGAGTAGACGTAGTACTAGAAGCCTTGGAAGATGGTTTTGGCGAAACGCGCTTATCGCGTGAAAAAGCCAAACGCTTAGAAGCATGGATAGACCTAGACAAAGCCTTCCAGTCACAAGCCACCGTGGTTGGCGTGATCAGTGGTAAGGTCAAAGGCGGTTTCACCGTCGATATACAATCCGTACGCGCATTTTTGCCGGGTTCATTAGTGGATGTGCGCCCAGTACGCGATTCGGTAGTCTTAGAAGGCAAAGAGCTAGAATTTAAAGTGATCAAAATGGACGTCAAGCGCAATAACGTCGTGGTATCACGCCGCGCTGTGGTCGAATCCGAAGGCAGCACAGAACGTCAAGCCTTGTTAGAAGGTTTATACGAAGGTCAAGTTGTCTTGGGGGTCGTGAAAAATCTAACCGATTATGGTGCTTTTGTAGATTTAGGTGGTATAGACGGCCTGCTGCACATCACCGACATGTCGTGGACTCGGGTGAAACATCCAGGCGAATTATTAGCCGTAGGCCAAGAAGTGTCCGTAACCGTGTTGAAATTTGACAAAGAACGTTCACGTGTCTCTTTAGGCATGAAACAATTGGGGGATGATCCTTTCTTCAATACGGTCAACCGCTATCCAGTGAACTCACGTTTGAAAGGACGTGTGACCAATATCGCCGATTACGGTTGCTTTGTAGAATTGGACAAAGGTGTGGAAGGCCTGGTACACGTTTCAGAAATGTCTTGGACCAATAAAAATATTCATCCTAGCAAAGTGGTGCAATTAGGCGATGAAATTGAAGTGGTAGTGTTAGAAGTAGACGAAGCCCGTCGCCGTATTTCTTTGGGCATTAAGCAATGTACGATGAATCCTTGGGAACATTTTGCAACTACGCATGAAAAGAATGATCGTGTTAAAGGCGCCATCAAATCCATTACCGATTTTGGTGTGTTCATTGGCTTGGAAGGCGGCATCGATGGTCTAGTGCATTTGAATGATATTTCTTGGAACGAGCCGGGTGAAAAAGCCATACGCAATTACAAGAAAGGCCAGGAAGTAGAAGCAATGATCTTAGCGGTCGACCCAGAACGCGAGCGCATTTCTTTGGGAATTAAGCAGTTAGAACAAGATCCGGTAGGCTCCTTCACCGATCGCTTTACCAAAGGCAGCATTGTTTCCGGCACGGTCAAGAGTGTAGATGAAAAAGGTGCCGTTATCGATTTGGGTGACGAAGTAGAAGGCTATGTACGCGCTTCTGACATCTCTAGAGATAAAGTGATGAATGCCGCCGAGCATCTGCATGTGGGGGATAAAGTCGAGGCTAAGTTTATGAGTATCGATCGTAAAACACGCTTGATCAGCCTATCCATCAAAGCAAAGGATTCTCAAGAAGAAGCACAAGTGATGCGCGATTTGAATCGCGATGTCAATGCGGGTTCAACTTTAGGCGATTTGATGAAAGAACACATCGAACCTAACAAAGACGATGATGACAAGTAGGGGCTTCCTCCAGCCCGTCATTAGCGATGATCTGTCGTAGGGGCAACCCCCCGTGGTTGCCCTGGTTAGGGCGGGCACAGGGGCCCGCCCCTACGAAAACGCCGCGTTACTTCTTGGTGAAATACAATCTTGGCAGGCATGATTCGTATCTTGAAAGGAGACAATAGAAATGAAAATGCTGCGTTATTTCTTTTATTTGCTTATTGCTGTGGCACTACTGTCTTTAGCAGCAATGAACTCGCAGGCAGTGACGCTACACTATTATTGGGGTGAATGGGTATTGCCTTTATCGTTGTTCATATTCTTCGTATTGTGTTTAGGCTGTTTTTTAGGGTTGTTGCTGAGTTTAGGGCCTTTGCTTAAATTGCGTAAAGAGCGCAGTCAGTGGCGGCGTCAGGCAAAAAATGCGGAGAAACCGTGATGCGCTGGAATGCGGATGATGATGTAGGGGCGGCTCGTGAGCCGCCCATCTTGAATACACGCCGAGGTTGATATGATTAATGCGATTATCGCTTTAGCCGTCATCGCCGCTTTTTTGTGGATATATTGGCAAAAAAAACCAAAACAGTCTCTAACCTCTACCGGCGTGCCTAAAGATTACTTAGTCGGTTTAAATTATTTATTAAACGAAGAACCCGACAAAGCGGTTGAAGTGCTGATTAAAACGCTGCAAGTCGACAGCGATACAATAGAAACGTATCTAGCTTTAGGGCATTTATTTCGCCGTCGTGGCGAAGTGGATAGAGCGATACGGATACATCAAAACCTCATTGCCAGACCCAGCTTATCCAAAAATGAACGGATGCTAGCCTTGTTGGCCTTGGGACAAGATTATCTACGCGCGGGCGTTTACGATCGCGCTGAGCGATTATTCTTAGAAGTCATCGACAGTAAATTGTATGTGCAGGAAAGTTATCGCTATCTAATTGATATTTACCAACAAGAAAAAGAATGGGAAAAAGCCATTCTAGCGGCAGAAAAGTTAAGCACTTTGAGTCATGATAACCTAGGGCGGCAAGTAGCGCATTATTATTGTGAATTAGCCTTAGAAACGCAAAAAAAATCGGGCCGTGAAATGGCGTTTCGCACTTTGAAAAAAGCCTATGAATACGATAAATATTGTGTGCGTGCAAGTTGGCTACAAGGCGATTGGGAAAGGCAAGCGGGAAACATGAAGGCCGCGCTGCGTTATTATCGCCAAGCCTTAAGCGAAGATGCTGACTTTTTACCCGAAGTATTACCGGCCATGGTGGCTTGCTATGAAGACTTAAACGATGAAAGAGCGTTGATGGATGAATTAAAACAACTGTTAGCGCAATACCCACGCATTTCTTTAATTTTAATTTTGGCGGATCGTTTGCAAAAAAAAGAAGGTGCAACGGCAGCGGTTGATTTTTTAGCGGAGCAGTTGCAGCAAAAACCGTCTATACGCGGCTTAGATCGCTTGATTCATCTGCAACAAGCACAAAGTGAGCAGCCCGTAGAGCCGCGAAATTTAGCGTTGCTACAAACGCTGACGGAAGCTTTATTGAAAGATAAGCCCGTTTATCGTTGTTTACAATGCGGTTATTCTAGTAAAATTTTGCATTGGTACTGCCCCGGTTGTAAGCACTGGAACACGATCAAACCCATTATGGGGATAGAAGGGGAGTAGTTCCCATTGCATTTTTCGTAGGGGCAGGCCCCCGTGCCTGTGCATTTTTCGTAGGGGCAGGCCCCCGTGCCTGCCCTAGTAGAACAAGCACAGGCCTACCCACACCCTCTAATTATTCAATATAGTCGAAGTGCTGGCCGACATGATGTTGTCTTTTAGCTGTTGCAGTTTTGCTGCATCCGCGGTATTAGCTTGTAATCCTTGCAGTGACAGTAACATAGTGTTTTGTTCTAAAGTTTGGCGTGTTAAGTACATTTCGTAACGCATTTCAGCTAATAGCATCAATTGTTCTTTGGCCATTTGTGCTGGGGTTGAAGTCGACAATTTCGAAGACCAACTATTGTCACCTTCGCTGGTATCCAAACGACGTGTGGCCATGTATTGGTCTAAACCTAAAGGGCTCATGTCTTGCTGCGGGCCACCTAATTGCGTGCCTAGACCTTTTTTAACGAGGCGCTCGTTTAATAAATTGTATAAAGCATTTAATCCTACGGATTGTTGCGCCAGATAGGTTCCAAATTTGTTTTGAAACTCGTCGACGGGTCCTAAGCCGCGGTTGACTATTGTTTTAGGTAAACCACTCACCGAGTTATTTAACCCAGACACAAATTGCAATAAAATTTGCGCATCTTTGTCTTCTACGGACTTTGGTTTTATAGTTGTAGTGCTGAGTAGAGAGCCTATGTTAAAATGTCCCACCTTAGATAGGATATCTTTAGGGGCCATCGTTGTGGTGGGAACAGTATCATCATCATCACTATTGATATCCACTCCGGACAATAAAGCAAAGGTGAAATTTTTGGTAAGCAGCCAGTTCAAGTTACTCAAGCTAAAATTGGCCATAATAAGTTGCCAATTACCTTTCATGCCTTTTGAAAAGGCTATCGGAGTACCGGTAACAAAATTGGCATTTAACCAGCCTATGAGGCTGTTAGTGGCATTTTGTGTATTGGCGGCTTGGCTTTGCAGCGTTGATTTAGCGTTGCCCAAGTTATTATTATTGGTGGGCGCGGCATTGACAGCATAAGCCGTTGCTAAAGCGATTATTGTAGAGAAGCATTTTAAAAAACTTTTTTTCATTTATCTATCCTCAGTTAGATCATTATTGTCCACTTTTCCTGGATTGCTTCCTGCCGCACGTTGTTCGCAGTCGCAATGACCGGAGTTAAAAACCATAATTCCATTGGTTACTATTATTATTTTGCGATGGCGGGGCTAAACCCGTGGCATTTGTTTCTGGTGTAGCTGCTGCTTGTGGTGCTACAGGCGTTGCTGCTGCCGCAGGCGGCGCAACCGGGGTAGGTTGCTTTTGCACCTGGGGCGGGGGTTGTACCACTATAGGGACCGTTGGATTTTGCGCTTGCATCGCTGCAGCTAAAGCTTGTAATCTTTGGGTTAATATTCGTTGTTGCTGTTGTATGTTTACTTGCGCTTGTGCGGCAATGCGATCGGCATTGCTATTGCCTTCTGCGATGGGATCTATAGAATCGGCATAAATGGCCGTGCTGCAACACAGTACAGCGAAGCTAATTAAATAACGTAGGGGCCCGCCCCTACGATGGATATACAGCCGCTTCATCATTGCTCACTCCCTAGCGCTTTCATGACGATTTCTATGCGTTCATTGGCAAAGACGCGCCCTAATAAACGTAGGCGCTCAAACACAATATTGCGACGTAAAAAGATGCCGGGAACATCGTTGCCGCCAGCACTATTTTCTTCGGCATACATGAGGATTTTCGAGGCGCCGCCAGGATGGGCGGAGTCTATAGTTTGCAGCAAACGCAACATGCGCGCCATCTTAATGTAGGTGCAAAGGATGACCAACTCTTGTTGGTGGCCTAGTTCATAGTTACCGATGGTTTCCAAGGAGTCAGCTAAGCCCTGCACAGCGGTTTCGAATTCGGGATTTTCATCGACGGCCCAATGCTCAACGCCTTCCATAAAAGAAACGACACGATAGATCATCCCATCGGGATAATCCTTCCAAAACTGGTGTACGCCGTCGTGGCTTAAATCAGGCATGGTGTTTGTTCCTCGTTGCGAGACCGTCATTGCGAGGAGCGTAGCGACGCGGCAATCCAGGGGTTAAAATCCTCGATTTATCAGCACCCCGTTTTTTTATTAATTGTATCATAAACATATAATCTTTCCCAGCTATAAACATTTTCCCGCTCCCTAACGGTCACGGCTCGGATAATGCTCCTTTTTAGCCCCACTTAGCTTAAGGTTTCCTTAAAGCAAGCTAAAATACTATAGCAGATCTAGAACATTTATGCTTTAACTACGATATGATAGGGTTGTGTTAGTGGCAAATGCTAAGAAACTTAACAAAAGATTAACACCCCGAATTAAATGGGTGCAAATCATAGTGGCAGTGTACAAAATTTGATACAATGGGCCCTGTGTTAGGATTTTAACCAAAGAGATTGAAATATGAGCGTATTTAAAAAAGTAGGTCAGGGTTTAGCTTGGGCATATAAGCCTGCCATCAATGTGAAAGCATGGATTGGCTGGGATATCGTCAAAGCCACCACCCGCTATGTATATAATTTGGGCAGGGGGCTTTTTGTACCGCAAAAAGCTGCGATTAACGAAAGCTTTAAGGAAGCCTTAGCGCGCCTTAATTTAAGCGAAGCGGATTTACAGCTGCGCCATAAAGAATTTATGCATTTATTTTTAGTTTACGGGGCCATAGGCGTGGCCATTGTTGCTTACAGCTTTTACCTTTTCTACAGTTTAAATTTTATAGGTGGGCTATTGGCCATAGTGGTGGCTTCATTGGCTTTTGCTATGGCCTTTCGTTTCCATTTTTGGATGTTTCAGATTGAACATAAAAAATTAGGGTGCAGTGTGCGGGAATGGTGGCATTCGAAAATAGAAGATACTGTAGAAACTAAAGACAGCGAGGAAAAAAAATGAAACGCATTTTAGCCATAGTAGCCTTATGTTTATTAGCGTCCAGCGTGTTCGCTGCGCCTAATTTTTTCTCGCCCTCAGAAAATGATCAATCCATGTATTATCTGGCAGCCATTTTTGGCGATGTAGGCAATGTGCTCACGCAATGGGGAGCACCCAGCGGCGAGTCTACTTTATTAAAATATGCATTTTTATACTTTAACAATGCGGTTATAGTCTTAGGCTGTATACTGATACTCTATACCTTAGTCGTTTCTACTATCAACACTTCGCATCATGGCGAAATGATGGGGCAAAAATGGAATTCAGTGTGGATTCCGCTGCGTTCCGCCATGGGTTTTGCGCTGTTATTGCCAACGACTACCTCTAAATTGGGCATGACAGACATAGCGGTACAAGGCTATGCCGTTATCCAGGTTTTTGTGATGTGGGTGATTGTGCAAGGCGTGGGTGCTGCCGACTATATCTGGAATAATATGGTGGATCAGATAGCTTCAGGCAATGCGGGCGTATCCGTCAGCACCTCCACCAATAACGATATGGAAACAGCCACCAGTGCTTTTCAATATATGACTTGTACTCTCGGTTATCTGGAATCGCAATCGGGTAAAAAATATAGTACACAAGAAACCACTGATGGCAATAAGGGAAAAAGTAAGGGCCCGGCTACTCATGCAACATGGGGTTCGGACACATTTAATAAGACTTATCGCGAAACAACGCCGAATGTTCTGTATCAACACACAAATGAAGACGCAAATACCAAATATAGTTACGTTTGGGCTTTTGGCAGTTCCAATCCTAGTGATTGGAGCCGTAGTTCTGTGTGTGGTTATATTACGATGCCTACCGGAGAGGGGAAGGGAGATGCTGCGTTAGTAAACTATTACACTCGCCAAGCTGCTCTGATTAATAAGATGATTGGTTATGTTCCTCTGGTTAAAAAACCGTATTACAGCGGGATATATGGCAGTAATTGGAATGGCATTTATCCTACAGATGGTCAAACGACTGGGGATTCGCTGGCCGCCGGTTATAAGAGTGGTTACACCTACACCGCAGCAAATGGTAAGGTTACGGATATACCGACTCTAGGCTATTTGGCAGAAGTGTATATGGTTTATTTGGATAGGGGTGCGGTGTCGGATGCTCCTGGCGGTATCCAGGGTACAGTGGTACCTATTTGTACGAATGATGATGATGAAACAATAGACTGTCCGCCAGACACGCCGGGCAGTGACGCGCAGTCTTATGTTACAGCGCAGCTGCAAAATATGGCTGAGGCATATCAAGCGGCTACGGTTAGCAATTATCAACAATACCAAACGGAAGAGGCTGCTCAGGAAGTGGCTCTCCAGGATGGTGGTGAGGGAGGCCAACAAGGCGCCCCGCTGGTGACGGGCGACTTGACAGGTGCGCAAAGAAAAGAGGTATTGGTGTCCGCCGCAAAATACAATGGTTGGGCCAGTGCAGGCGCATTTTTCTTAGATATGGCTAAAACATTGGCTACATCCACATCGACGCTGTCAGCATCCGCCTATGACTATAGCTACTCTGGCTTGGCGTGTCAAAAGGGAGTAGACATTACAACAGGGGGTGGTGATAGACGTTGCCAAGATGCACGTACCGCCACCGATATTGACGGTGGATTTGAAAGTGGGGATGTGGGCAATAAACACCATACCTATGGCTATGGGAGAAACAATCTTAGCGCCGTGTTACTGGCGGTAGAAGGAATAAGCCTGCAAGTTTTGGGCAACGGTATTGATTCTGGTGATATTGACCCTTCGACTGCCGGCGATGGTAGGGACTGTGCACCACTAAGCGAAACCGATAGCGAGGGTAACACCCACATCATTGTAGATAGCAGCGGTAACCCCGTTGAAAACTGCGGTGTTTACAATAGCGTTATGCATGCGAATGCAGCATTTGCTCCCAATCATTTTTCAAAGCCCAAATTTCCCAAAATGATCATCAATCCTATGGCTTGGTATCATTATGTGAATGGTATGATCATGTACAATTTCTCACAAACCTTACAACCTATTAT
>VFJT01000049.1 GCA_009885935.1 Gammaproteobacteria bacterium | reverse complement strand
TCAAACAACCGTGGCGTATGGCAGTCAGTGCATTATTTGCTTTAGGCAAACAAGACCTAGCGCTGCAACGCTTTAGCCATTACCCACAAACAGCGGCTATTTTATCTTTATTAGAAAATAGCCTGCATGCACCTGCCAGCAGTAGTTGCGGCCGGTTATTCGATGCGGCCAGTAGCCTATTGGGTATTTGTGAAATTGCCGATTATGAAGGACAAGCGGCGATGATGTTGGAAAGTCATGTTTCTACGCCTCAGTGTGACCCTAATGGCTGGATACTGCACGATAAGCACTTAAATATGTTACCATTGCTCAATAGCTTGTTATCTTGTGATGCTACAGAAGGGGCAAATTTGTTTCACGGTACCTTAGCAGCAGCCTTATTGGCCTGGGTGGAACAAGCAGCACTACAACAGGGCTTAAAGCACGTGCTATTATCTGGCGGTTGTTTTCTCAATAGAGTTTTAAGCGATACCCTGATAGCGAGCTTAAAGCAAAAAGGACTTAAAGCGCTGTATCCACGCTTGTGTCCACCGAATGATAGCGGTTTGAGTTTAGGCCAAGCTTGGCTGGGTGCTAATAAAATGATGGGGCGGTAAAAATTTATGTGTCTAGCTATGCCTGTGCAAATCACTTCGTTAAAAGAACATCCTCTAGCGATAGCCAATATAGGTGGCATTGAAAAAGAAATTTCGCTCGCTTTAGTGGATGATGTACGTGTAGGGGATTATGTTATTTTGCATGTAGGTTATGCTTTAACGAAATTAGATGAAATAGAAGCACAAAAAACATTGGCTCTTTTTAAAGAGATGTCTGAATTATGAAATACATCAGTGAATTTCGCGATGGTAAGATGGCACAATTGATCGCAGAGAAAATAAAACGCACCGTCGAATCCAATCGTCATTATGCCATCATGGAATTTTGCGGTGGCCATACGCATGCCATTCATCGTTACGGCATAACGTCTTTATTGCCCAGTAACATAGAACTCATTCACGGGCCCGGCTGCCCGGTATGCATACTACCGATTGCGCGCATCGATTATGCGATTGCTTTGGCGCAATTACCACAGGTGATTCTATGCAGTTATGGCGATATGTTGCGCGTTCCCGGCAGTGATCAATACAGTTTATTGAAGGCCAAAGCAAAGGGCGCGGATGTGCGCATGGTCTATGCTATAGACGATGCCTTGATGATAGCAAGACAAAACCCGACTAAAGAAGTGATCTTTTTTGCCGTTGGCTTTGAAACCACTACCCCGCCTACTGCCGTCGCCTTGTTGCAAGCGCAAAAAGAGCAGTTAAAGAATTTTACCATTTTTTGTAATCATGTGTTAACACCCATCGCCATGCAAGCCTTATTGGAAGCAGAGAGAAATGATATGGATTGTAGGGGCGGGCCCCTGTGCCCGCCCTTGCTAGAGGGCAGACACAGGGGTCTGCCCCTACGATCTGATTTACAGATTGAAAAACGAAAGGGATTAGACGGTTTCATTGGCCCTTCTCATGTGAGCATCGTCATAGGCAGCAATGCCTATAAAACAGTGGCTGAGCAGTATCAAAAACCGGTGGTGATTGCAGGCTTTGAACCCTTAGACGTGATGCAATCTATAGAAATGTTGGTGCTAATGATCAATGAGCAACGTTATGGCATTGAAAATCAATATACACGCGCCGTATCCCCTCTGGGCAATATTAAATCGCAACAATTTATAGCACAAACATTAGAACTACGTGATCGTTTCGAATGGCGCGGCTTGGGTTATATAGAGAAAAGTGCAATGAAGATAAAAGCGGAATTTTCCGAATTTGACGCCGAAATTCGTTTCCCCATGACCATTGCCGAAGGTAAAGAGCATAAAGCCTGCGAATGCGGTGCTATTTTGCGTGGCGCTAAGAAACCGCAGGATTGCAAATTGTTCGCCACTGCCTGCACCCCGGAAAATCCCTTAGGCTCGTGCATGGTATCTTCCGAAGGTGCTTGCGCTGCTTATTATGCTTACGGAAGACTGAGTAATGAGTAAGATTAATTTTAAACACGGCATGGTGGAAATGACTCACGGTGCGGGCGGTAAAGCCATGCATCAATTGATAGAGCAATTGTTCTTGAAAGCTTTTGACAATGAATGGTTATTGCAACGTCGCGATCAAGCTTCTTTTACTGTAGACAATTCTCGCTTGGTAATGACTACCGATGGCCATGTTATTTCCCCCTTATTTTTTCCCGGTGGCGATATAGGCAGCCTAGCAGTGCATGGCACTGTCAATGACATCGCCATGGCGGGTGCTACACCGTTGTATTTATCCGTAGGCTTTATTTTAGAGGAAGGTTTTTCCTTAAACGACTTACAAAAAATAGTGTTATCGATGGCAAAAGCGGCAAAAGAGGCTAATGTGGCCATTATTACTGGAGATACTAAGGTCGTTGAAAGGGGTAAAGGCGATGGCGTATTCATTACCACCACGGGTATTGGTGTAGTCCCTGCAGAAGTGCAACTCACAAACCAAATCGCAGCGGGCGATAAAGTGATCGTCAGCGGTTTTATAGGCGATCACGGTATTGCCGTGATGTCCAAACGACAGAACCTACAATTTAACACCGAAATTATTTCCGACAGCGCACCTTTGCACAGCTTAACGACACAAATGCTACAAGCAGTGCCCAATATACACTGTTTACGCGACCCCACGCGCGGTGGTATAGCGGGTGTATTAAATGAATGGGCCAATCAATATGGTTTAGGGTTTGTGATCGATGAAAATGCCCTGCCCATACGCGATGCCGTGCGCGGCGCCTGTGAATTATTGGGTATAGATCCGCTGTATGTAGCCAATGAAGGTAAATTAGTCGCTGTGTGCGCGGCAGCCGATGCCGATAATTTATTGGCGGCCATGAAAGCGCATCCACAAGGATTGGATGCCGCCATCATTGGTGTAGCCATCAGCGATGCGAATTGTTTCGTGCAAATGAAAACCAGCTTTGGCGGCAGGCGTATAGTCGATTGGCTGGCTGGCGATCAATTGCCACGGATATGTTAATTGTGGTATTTTAAGCTTGCCATTGCGAATCCTTGAATAAGAAAGAGGACTATATTGGTACTGTAAATGTTTTCAATTGCCCAGAGCTGTCATTGCGAGGAGCGTAGCGACGAAGCAATCCAGGAAAATGTTGGGTATGAAAATGAATTATAGCAAGATTAATAAAGCAATGTGGTTCTTATAAATCGAGGTTTTTTACCCCTGGATTGCTTCGCTAACGCTCGCAATGACGAGCTAAGCGAAAAAAATAGTTACGGTATTTTTTATACTAATTTTTTAGGAACAAAGCTATGCCCTATTTCCTAGCTTACGAACAATTCAATGACCTAATCCATGCCTTAAACGCCTTAGGCTATCGTTGCCTCGGCCCGCAAGTACAAGACGGCGCCATTGTTTTTGACGAGTTAACCGATGCCCAGCAATTACCTTGGGGCATGCGCGATACACAAAAACCAGGCCATTATCGTTTACAAAAAAGCGAACTCAATGAAGCCTTTGCTTGGGCCAATGGCCCGCAAGCGATTAAACCCTTGCTGTTTAAGCCTAAAGAATCTTTATGGCGCGTAGAGCGCGACGCAACCGGCGCATTCACTTTCAAAGAAACTCTGCCGGAAAATAAACCCATTGCTTTAATAGGCGCACGCGCCTGTGATTTAGCTGCTATGGCAATACAAGACAAAACCTTGTTGCAAGGAAAATATATCGATCAACAATATCGCTGGCATAGAGAACATTTAGTGGTGATTGCCGTGAATTGCAGCTATTCCGGTGGTAATTGTTTTTGCGTATCGACTAAAACCGGCCCAAAAGCCACTTCGGGTTACGATTTGGCTTTGACTGAAATTCAAAATGGTTTCGTAGTTGAGGTGGGCAGCGACAAAGGCCGTGATCTTATTGATAGCCTGCATTGCAATGAAGCGGAAGCTGCAAAAATAGCCGCAGCAGCACAACGCAGCATCGATGCTGCTAACATGCAAACTAAACGCATGCCTAAAGATAATAGCCGTGCCTTGCGCGATATACTCATGAACAATCTAGATCACCCGCGTTGGCAAGAAGTGGCTGAACGTTGTTTATCTTGCGGCAACTGTACTGCGGTTTGCCCTACTTGCTTTTGTCATCATCAAACCGAACATCCTACGGTAGATGGCGATGGCAGTGTGCATGCACGTGAGTGGGATTCGTGTTTTACAGAAGGTCATAGTGCTATACACGGCCAAGTCGTGCGTGACACCACTGAAAAACGCTATAAGCAATGGCTCACGCATAAATTGGGCACCTGGTGGGATCAATTCGACAGCAGTGGTTGTGTAGGTTGCGGTCGTTGTGTGACTTGGTGTCCAGTGGGAATCGATTTAACCGAAGAAATGGCGGCTATTGCTGGTGAATCGAATGTGGTTGCGGATAAAAAAGAGAAAAGCGCATGAGTGCCATAGATACCCCTGTCAATACTAAAATAGTTGCGCGCAGCGAGGAATCCGGCGATATTTTCACCTTAACCTTGCAATTTACCGATACTCAAGAAAAAAATTATGCCTTTCAACCCGGCCAATTTAATATGTTGTATCTATTTGGCGTAGGCGAAGTGCCTATTTCTATTTTATCTCATGGTGAAGGGGATAGCTTATACGCGCACACCATACGCCGTGTAGGTCGCGTTACGCAGGGCATGTCTTTGTTGCAAGTCGGCGATCACCTAGGCTTGCGTGGCCCCTTTGGTCGCGGCTGGCCACTCGCCAAGGCCGAAGGCAAAGATGTGTTGATCATAACCGGTGGCTTAGGCTGCGCGCCTAGTGTGTCTATCATCCACCATATCCTTAAGCATCGCGCCGCTTTTGGTCGCCTGATTATATTGCAAGGCGTTAAACACAGCGATGATCTCATTTTTAAAAAACAATATGAACAATGGGCGGCATTACCGAATGTGCAAGTCGCTTTGGCGGCGGACAGTTCCAAACCCAATTGGCCTGGACACACCGGTTTGATCACCGAATTACTAGATCAAGTCAATTTAGATGTGAATAATACCCTGTGCATGATGTGCGGCCCTGAAGGCATGATGCGCGCTGCGGTAAAACGTTTAACACAGCTACACTTGCCCGAAGAAGCGATTTATTTAAGTTTAGAGCGCAACATGGAATGCGCCATCGGTCACTGCGGTCATTGTCAATTTGGTGGCGATTTTATCTGCAAAGAAGGGCCGGTGTTCAGTTATCCACAAGTAAAAGCCTTACTCAATAAGAAGGGGTTTTAAATGGAAGAAGTGAAACCACGTATTGCTATCCATAAATTTACGTCTTGCGATGGCTGCCAATTGGCATTTTTACATTTAGGTGAAGATTTATTAACCTTAGCTGAGAAAGTAGACATCGTTCATTTTGTAGAAATGGGCCCTATCAATCCCACAGCCAAAGTCGATGTGGCTTACATAGAAGGCAGTATTTCCACTCCTGAAGAAGCAAAACGCATACGCGAGATTCGCGCCAACAGCCGTTATTTAGTCACTATAGGCGCTTGTGCCACTGCGGGCGGCATTCAAGCCTTACGTAATTTTGCCGATACCAAATCGTGGATGCAGGCTATTTACGCCACGCCCGAAACTATTTCTACCTTAGACACCGCTACCGCCATTTCAACCCACGTTAAAGTGGATTACGAAATTTACGGCTGCCCGGTGAATAGCCAACAAGTGTTAGCCTCTTTATTATCGTTATTACAAAAAGTAACCCCCACGGCGCGACGCGACAAAGTATGTTTAGAATGCAAACGTTTAGGCTATGTGTGTGTCATGGTGACTAAAGGCGAACCCTGCATGGGACCCGTCACGCATACCGGTTGTGGTGCATTATGTCCTAGTCTAGGGCGGGGCTGTTATGCTTGTTACGGCCCGGCGGAAAACATCAATACTGACTCTTTAACGCAATGGTTATCCAGTCTAGGCTTATCCGATGCTGAAATTGCTAGACGCTTTTTGTTTATTCAAAACAGTGCTCCCGGCTTTAAAGAAGCGGGCTTAAAATTACAGAAGAAAAAAGCATCATGAAAGATATAGAAAAAGATTTGACTATACCCATTATAGCCCGTGTCGAAGGCGAAGGCGCTTTGCACTTAAAGATTCACGAGGGCAAGATTAGTCAATTAGAATTATCCATTTACGAACCACCGCGTTTATTCGAAAAATTTCTAGAAGGCCGCGCGCCGAATGAAGTCATCGATGCCGTCGCCAGAATTTGCGGCATCTGCCCCGTGGCCTATCAAATGAGTGCCGTACAAGCCATAGAGCATATTTTTGAAATGAAGGTCAGCCCGTGGGTGCATGAAATGCGACGGTTGTTTTATTGTGGCGAATGGATGGAAAGTCATGGCTTACACATACACATGTTGGCCGCACCTGATTTTTTAAGATATCCATCGGTAATTGCTATGGCTAAAGATCACCCCGACATCGTCAAGCGCGGCTTGCATTTACATGGTTTAGGCTTAATGCTAATGGCTTTGTTGGGTAAACGCTCCGTGCATCCAGTCGGTGCTTGTGTGGGTGGATTTTATGCCGCGCCTAAGATCAGTGCAGTACTAGAAGTATTGGCGCAATTTAAAAAATCGCTGCCTTTAGCGCAAGAATTGGTTTTGTGGTCAGCGTCCTTGCCCATGGCAAAGGTAACCCAAGAATTTACTTCCGTCTGCTTGCGTCATCCGCAGGAATACCCCATGAATGAAGGGCGCATTGTGTCCGATCGCGGTTTAGACATAGACATCAGCGAATTTGATAACTACCTTAAAGAATCACAAGTACCCTATTCCACTGCGTTGCAATGTCATTTGCAGGGTAAATCCTATTTAGTAGGGCCTTTGGCGCGACTTAATTTAAACCATCATTTATTACCAGCCGAAGTTCATGATATCTTAAAGGAAGGTAATATTACCTTTCCCACCCAAAACATGTTTCACAGCGTCATTGCTCGCTCTGTGGAAATTTATTATGCGATGCTAGAAGCTATCCGCATTATGGAAAATTACGTTTATACGACTACTCCGCATACACCAATAACACCGCGTGCAGGCATCGGCTTTGGCTGTACCGAAGCGCCGCGCGGTTTATTATGGCATCGTTATGAATTTAACGATGAAGGTTTAGTCGCTTCCTCGCGCATCGTGCCACCCACCAGTCAAAATCAGGCGCGCATAGAAGAAGATCTATGGCATTCTTTAATGGCTTATGGTTTGGATCACAGCGACGATGATCTGCGTTTTCACAGCGAAATGGTGATACGCAATTACGATCCTTGCATTTCATGCTCCACCCATTTTTTGCAGTTGAAAGTCGATAGAGTATGAGTAAAATAGCCGTCATCGGCGTAGGCTCTCCTTTTGCCGATGATCATATTGCTTATGAAATCATACAATTATTGCAG
>VFJT01000170.1 GCA_009885935.1 Gammaproteobacteria bacterium | reverse complement strand
CGCCTATAGAAGAGTTTAATGACTATTTTAAACTAAAATGGAGCAATGAAGAGTTTGACACGGTCGGCGGCATCTTAGTGGCAGAACTAGGACACTTACCCAAAAAAGGTGAACGCGTCACTTTTGATAATTTAAATTTTAAAATAGTGCAAGCGGATAGCCGTAGGGTAAAGACTTTAGAATTGATTTTAGCAGAAGAATATGTTGTTCAGAAATAAATATTGAAACAATCCCCTGTGGGCAGGCACGGGGGCCTGCCCCTACGGTTTTGAATGAAATACAACGATTATATCAATCCCAGATCCTTCACCGCTTGTCTTTCGTCGCGCAATTCTTTTAAAGTGAGGGCTATTTTTTCTTTGCCAAATTCATTTTGCTCTATACCCTCTATTACTGTGCACTGCCCTTTTTCGGTGCGGCAAGGCACGGAGAAAATCAAACCTTCGTCGATACCGTATTCACCACGCGAAGCACGCCCCATAGAATAACCGTTGCTGCCTACAGTATCGTGTACTAAATCATGCACCGCATCGATGATCCCATTTGCAGCGGATGCCGCCGAAGAGGCACCTCGCGCTTTGATGACGGCAGCACCGCGTTGCTGCACTGTCGCAATAAAGTCTTGTTGCAACCAAGTCATATCCTGTATGACTTCAACTACAGGCTTGCCATTGATGGTAGCATGATAAAAATCCGGATATTGCGTTGCGGAGTGATTCCCCCAAATGTACACTTGTTCTACTGCAGTAACATCAACTCCCGCTTTTTTAGCCAATTGCATACGCGCACGATTTTCATCGAGCATCGTCATGGAATAAAAGCGGTCCTTAGGAATATCTGCGGCATAATGCATAGCAATCAAAGCATTGGTGTTACACGGATTACCCACCACAAAAATACGCACATCGTCTGCTGCCTGATCGTTAATCGCTTTACCCTGCTCTTTGAAAATACCGCCGTTAATTTTTAATAAGTCAGAACGCTCCATCCCTGCTTTACGCGGCACTGCACCGACCAATAGTACCCAATTCGCGCCCTGCATCGCTGTAGCGATATCGGAGGTACAAGTGACTTTTTTTAACAAGGGAAAGGCACAATCGTCTAACTCCATTGCCACCCCTTCTAAGGCAGGCATGGCCGCTTCTAATTCCAATAAACGCAGTTCCACTTCTGTGTTTGCGCCAAACATAGCCCCAGAAGCAACTCTGAATAATAAAGCATAATTAATTTGCCCTGCTGCGCCGGTAATGGTAACAACAACTCGATTTTTCATTCATTTCTCCTAAACTACAAAGATTACAGTTGTAAATAATTTAGCCAGTCTATACTGGTATCGCCCACACTGATAAAGGCAGGGTTCAACAAAGAGGCCTTGGTATTGTAGCACAAAGTCTGCCCCGATAAATCAAACATACGGCCGCCGGCTAATTCTAAAATACATTGCGAGGCCGCTGTATCCCATTCGGACGTAGGGCCAAAACGTAGATAAAGATCCGCTACTCCTTCGGCAATTAAACAGGGTTTTAAGGCGCTGCCTACGGGTTTAATCGTACACTCCCCCATCTTTTGCAAATGTTGCGCCAAGGTTCCAGCACTATTGTGAAATCGGCTCACCACGACTGTGGGTTTCTCCGGTTTAGGGCGAACGAGTATCGGCTGCCATACACCCGCTGCCGTAACTTTAAATACACCCACACCGTGGGCTGCTACATAAGAAACACCATGCGCCGGTGCGTGCACTACGCCTAAAACGGGTTTGTGGGCGACAATTAAAGCGATATTAACCGTAAAATCATCCGTGCGGTGAATAAATTCTCGCGTACCATCCAGCGGATCGACTAACCAATAGTGTGACCAGGTTTGCCGCTCTGCAAAATTTGTTATGATGCTTTCTTCAGATAAGATCGGGTAACGTTGACTTAAAGCGTTTAATTGTGTCGTAATAATTTCATCTGCGGCTAAATCGGCTTTAGTTAGGGGTGTATCATCTTCTTTTACAGTAACTACAATCTCTTCTAGTCCATGATAAATGGTCAAGATTGCCTCTCCAGCGCGTTGGGCAATTGCGAGGACTTCAGTTAGTAATGTTTTCAGGTGATTATTTCCATAAAATGATTAACCGGCATCGTTTCTATTTTCTTTTTATCCATACACAATGCATAAATTTCTTCTGTTTTTAAGACAGGAAAAGCGCTCAGTAAGTTGTTTTTAAATTTTTGCAATAATAGCGGTATGCCTTCTGCGCGACGGCGTCTATGACCCAGCGGATATTCAACCACCACTTTGTCCGTATGGGTACCGTCTTTAAAATAAACTTGTATGGCATTGCCTATAGCACGCTTATTTTCATCATAATAGTCTACAGTAAATTGCGGATCTTCTTCCACTACCATCATTGCGCGCAAGGCGTCGATACGAGGATCGGCGGCACGTTCATCTTCAAAATCATCCGCTGTTAATCGGCCAAACAATAAACCTATAGCGACCATATACTGTAGACAATGATCTCTATCGGCTGGATTATACAAAGGCCCTGTTTTGCTGATAATGCGAATGGCGGGTTCTTGTGTGGTCAAAACAATTTTTTCAATCTGCCCTAAGTTATCCGCAACTAAACTATGTAGCTTAAAGGCGCATTCAATTGCCGTCTGTGAATGGAATTCCGCAGGAAAAGCAATTTTAAATAAGATATTTTCCATTACGTAACTGTCATAAGGTCGCGATACTTTAAAAGATTCACCGCCAAACGACACATCATAAAACCCCCAATGCGGCGCTGTTAAGGCACTGGGATAACCCATCTCACCTTTCATCGCCATGAAGGCTAATTGTACGCCACGCGCCGTGGCATCGCCCGCTGCCCATGATTTACGGCTACCGGTATTGGGGGCATGTCTATAGGTACGTAGACTCTGTCCATCCACAAAAGCCAAGGACAATGCATTTAAAATATGGGCTTCGGTACCGCCTAGCATCTGTGTCACTACGGCTGTAGTGGCTACTTTAACCAAAATCACGTGATCCAAACCAACACGATTAAAGGCATTTTCCAATGCCAATATTCCTTGGATCTCGTGCGCTTTGATCATAGCAATAAATACATCATACATCGTTAAGGGTGCTAGCCCTAAATACGCATTCTTTTGTGAAACATAATCGGCTACGGCTAATATACCACCGATATTATCAGACGGATGTCCCCATTCTGCGGCTAACCAAGTATCGTTAAAATCCAACCAACGGATCATCGCACCTATGTCAAAAGCAGCTTTAATGGGATCTAAAATGTAGGACATCCCGGGCACGCGCGCACCATAAGGTACCTGCGTTCCAGGAATAACAGGGCCTAGCAATTTACGGCACTCGGAATATCGCAATGCCAACAATGCGCACCCTAAACTATCCATAAAATTGTAACGCGCTGTTTCCAACGCTTCCTTGGATAATTCAGGCGTCTTCATTACATATTGCGCTATTTTTTTGAGTTCTTCGTCAAAACCAGGGCGTTTGTTTTCAGTAACAGTCATATTGCTCATTGTATTTCCTTAACGATCAGCGATGGCAACAAAATTTCGTGGCGCAGGGCCAGTATATTCTGCGCCAGGTCTAATGATTTTATTATTGTGTCTTTGCTCTATCACATGCGCAGACCAACCCGCAATACGCGCAAAAACAAAAATGGGTGTAAATAATGGCGTTGGGATCTGGCAAAAATGGTATGCCGCCGCACTGTAAAAGTCTAGATTAGGAAACATATTTTTTTCAGAACGCATCGTTTGCTCTATGGCTTCAGAAACAGGATAGATAACTGTATCCTGGCGTAATGCCCCTAATTTTTTTGCCCACCCTTTAATAATATCGGAGCGTGGATCGCGTATCTTATAAACGGCATGACCAAATCCCATAATTTTTTCTTTATGGGCTAATTTGTCCAATAAACCCACCCGTGCTTTTTCTGGAGAATCGTAGCATTCTATCAATGCCATTGCTGCTTCATTGGCACCACCGTGCAACGGACCACGCAAGGTACCGATGGCGGACGTCATTGCAGAATAAAAATCGGTTAAAGTGGCTGTCGTTACGCGGGCAGCAAAGGTGGAGGCGTTAAATTCATGCTCTGCATATAAAATGAGAGACTGATCTACCGCTTCAAGCACCATAGGCTCGGGTTTCTTTTGTAATAACAATTCTAAGAAATGTGCTGCAACCCCATTGGCATCGCTATTCGTATCAATTTCACGTCCTAAATGATGCCATTGGTACCAATACATCACCATAGAGGGAAATAAGGCCATTAAGCGATCGGCAATATCCCATTGTTGCTCTGGGCTGTGTTCCGGCTCTAGTGTTCCGAGAAAAGCACACCCTACCTTCAACACATCCATAGGATGCGCGTTCTCGGGAATAAGCTTTAATACCGCCTTTAATTCCGTGGGTAATGTACGCAATTGTTTTAATTTATTTTGATATTGTGCCAGCGTCGCCTGGTTAGGTAGCTCGCCATAGATGAGCAAATAAGCGATTTCTTCAAAACAAGCTCGCCCCACCATATCTTCAATAGAATAGCCTCGGTAATGTAGGCTATTGCCTTCGCGACCAACGGTACAGATAGCGGTTTGTCCAGCGACAACCCCTTTTAAACCTGCGACAGCCTCACTCATGAATTTTTTTCCTTATTTATTCTTAAAAGAAGTAAAACAATATTTTCGTAGGGGCGGGCCCCCGTGCCCGCCCAAAAAGGGCAACCACAGGGGGTTGCCCCTACGGCAGATCATCCTTACAATTCCCCTAAAGAAGTAAAACAATATTTTCGTAGGGGCGGGCCCCCGTGCCCGCCCAAAAAGGGCAACCACAGGAGGTTGCCCCTACGGCAGATCATCCTTACAATCCCATGGGTGTATCGGAAATAACCCCCTACAGAGGTACCGCATTTGTAGGAACGGCTCGTGAGCCGCCCTCTGCAATCCCTACAAAATCATCCGCAACAAAAGTCTCTTTAAGCCAAAAACGCACAATAAACCAGCCTAGTACAAATAGAATAGGCAAAACGGCCAACGCCACTTGATAATCTTGTACATTAAATACCGGCACACCATGGAGCTTTTGCCCATTCCATGCCGACGACAATAACATACTAGCAATGGGTTGAAAAATAGCCCCGCTCACAACCACAAACATATTATTGATGCCTATAGCCGTACCTACTGTAGCAGGATTATTGCGATCTTGCACCACCGCAAAGGCCAAGGATTGACCTGCTGCAGACAATCCAAAGAAAAACAAGCAAATGGATAAGGATACATAGGATAAGACGGGACCATATGCCACGAGATAAACGAAGAACAGACCTAAAATGAGACAGCTGGATAAGACTTTTTTTCGTGACTTTAAGATATTAGACAGCCATCCGGCCAATGGACTACCTATACCCATACCCAACCAATACCATACCATTAGGGCAGAAACCATGCTGGCACTGTAATGATACGTTTGCATTAGGTAAGGCACGCCCCACAGTTCGGCAAAAATAACCACGGGAGTCCACACAATAAGGGAATAAAGACCAATAGCCCAGGTTTGCGAATCTTTAGTCACAGACCATAAGCCTAAACGTTTTCCTGAAAGCTCTCTTTTAGCCGTAGTAGTGCGTTTTTTGGCATGCGCGGGATAATCTCGCACACATAATAAAATAAGCACCGAAAGGCCAAAACCTATACAAGATATAGTGAAAATCGAGGGCCGCCAACCAGCAGATTGCACGGCTCTTGCTAAAGGAGCTTGCCCTAAGATGGAGCCCAAGCAAGACATAAATTGTACAACACCAGCCAATACTGCAAAATATCGCTTTGGAAACCAATGCGTTAATAAGACCAAGGTCCCTATGAAAGAAAATGCCGCGCCCGCACCGGTTAAAAATCGCCCTAAGCAGAGCGCAAAAGCCGAATGCCCTAAGCTAAAGAAAAGCCCACCTAAGGCGCAAACCGCTGTAGCCAGTGCAATGATGTAGCGCGGACTAAACTTGTCGTAAGACAAACCCGCTGGAATCTGCATAGGTGCATAAGCGTAAAAAAAGAACGCCGAGATGATGCCTAGACCCGTGGCACCCAGCCCCAATTCACCCATTAAATCATGCGTAATGACCGAGGGTGCTACTTGTAAAACAAAGTCATATAAATAGAATAATGAAGCCAAAAAACAGACAAAGCCCGCACGCGCATAATAACGCCAATGATTAGGAAAATTTTCCATTCAGTTATTTCCCGCTACTTCAAGGTAGCCGCAGTGTATCATAAGAAATTACCATTGTCATGCACTTTTATGCCCATAAAAAGCATTGCATCTTTCCTAGGTTTATGTATAATTATTGACATAATGTATTTTCAAAAAGCGCTACCCTACAACCGCAAATCCTCCGAGTTATTTGCCACACTTCGTCATCGGCCTTCTGCTGTGCTATTACAAAGTGCCGCAACATCCGCCGGACGTTATGATATTATTAGCACCAATCCCACCTTGACTGTCATCGCTACTGCAGAAAAAACTTGGCTCCTGCGCGATCATATGCTAGAAATCTTACACAGCGATCCTCTAGATTTTTTGATTGCACACACCCCGCAAACGTTACCGACTAGTCCCTACCCTTTTATAGGCGGCATCATAGGCTATTGGTCTTACGATTGGGGCGTACAATTGCATCACATTAAACGACGTATTCTACCGCATCATGCGTTGCCCGTATTACATTTAGGGCTATACGATTGGGCTATTATTGTTGATCATCAAACAGAAACTTCGACTTATGTCTCTTATAATTTAGATAAAGATCATTTATCCTTTTTGGACGAGTTACTTTTACCCGCCACTCCACCCCAGGATATTCCATTCCAACTGCAACGCGCTTGGCAAAGCAATATCGATTACACACAATATCAACAACAATTTTTACGCATTCAAGAACATTTACACGCAGGCGACTGTTATCAAGTTAATTTTTCACAACGGTTTTTCTCCCATTATAAGGGTGACCCCTGGCACGCCTATCAACGTTTAATGGATTCCTGCAGCGCTGCATTTTGCGCTTATTTAAATTGTGGCACACACCATATTTTAAGTTTGTCGCCAGAGCGTTTATTAAAAGTGAGTAGCGATAAATCTGTAGAAGCAAAACCCATTAAAGGGACTAGACCGCGCGGCAAAACGGTTGCTGAAGATCAGCATTTGGCATTGGAGCTGCAACACAGCACAAAAGATCGCGCAGAGAATGTGATGATAGTCGATATGCTACGCAATGATTTAGGGCGTTTGTGTATTTCCGGAAGTATTGCTGTACCGAATTTATGCGCGCTAGAAAGTTACCATAATGTGCATCATCTAGTCAGCACTATACAAGGACAACTACCCGACGATTGCCACCCACTACATTTGTTAAAAAGTATTTTCCCTGGAGCTTCCATTACCGGCGCACCCAAAAAACGCGTGATAGAGATCATTGAACAATTGGAAACGCATCAGCGTCATATTTATTGTGGCACCATAGGATATTACAGCGTAGACGGGCAACTAGACAGCAATATTTGTATACGCACGGCTTTATGCCATGATGGCCAAATTGAAATTGCTGGTGGCGGCGGCATTGTGTTGGACTCTGATGTGGCTGAAGAATATGCGGAGATCCAAAGTAAGATTTCTGCAATGTTAAAGACTCTTACGTAGGGGCGGCACAGGGGCCCGCCCCTACGAAAAATAGTATTTTTACTTTGAGCGTATCAACAACACCCCACCCTGCCACTGTTGTTTGGAAATAGATTTTGGCGGCAATTTGGATTGTAAACTGAGACGTCGGATCAGTAAACCATCTAAGTCAGCGCTGAGATAAATCGTTGGTGGCGGCATGTCATTGAGCGTAACTGCAATACCACCGTATGTCAACGGATGGCGCGTGATTTTTTCATAAGCCACTGCGCCATACCACAAAGGTGCAGCATCATCTACAAAATCCATATTCGCTTGCCACAAACGCAATACCACCACTGTACCATTATTTCCTTCTAAGCTATGCACGAAAACAGCCTCGGGGGCTTTGCCTTGATATAAAGGCGGAAATAAAGTGAGACGCTGATTATCGCTGCTATTGGCTAAATGATTGACGGCATTGATCCAGGCAGAACGGGGCAATAGCACCCACTCATTTCGTTGCATCTTTTCTATGATTTGGTCTAAATGATCGACCCACTGCACGTTGATCAATTCGTGGGTGCGGCCTAATCTATCTTTACGATAAATCAACGCTTCAGCACTAGTCTGCTGCCACCATTGTGTGGCGATGATTTCATGGGTGGGCCAAGCCGGAACATAATCTACACCATCTTTTTTAAAATGCATCTCTATTTTTAGTCCCAGAAAAATAACGAACGCAATGGCCAAAATGCTATTGAATGTTTTGAGTGAGAATTGTGGCGCAGGTTGACAACGAAAAGATAAGGTCACCAGCATAGCGGCTGACCACCCCGCAAGCAGACCACCCAATACATCTGTAAGCCAATGCACGCCCAGATATAAACGCGTCAGAACAATGGTAGTAATAATAGCTGCACAAATACCATATAGGAGTCGACGATAATGAGAGGGTAATAAACGTTCTAATACAACGGCATAAAAAACATAGATGGCCACGGTGATGGTGCTGTGGCCGCTGGGAAATGAATTGCCCAATAAAATTTCTTTCAACCCCGTAGGGCGCGGCGAATGATAAATATATTTGCTCACAGCAACAAAACCGTAACTGGCCAATATTATGGCTATCCAGTGACAAGCCATATACCATTGTTTACGCCATAATAGCCACAGTATAGCCACCGCTACCGCTGGGCCTAACACCATTTTATCGCCCATGTAAGTTAAGACTATCGCTACTTTTTGCACGCTAGGCACATATAAATTACGGAAAAATTGATTGACCGGTACATTCCAATCATACACACCCGTTTGTGACACCACCATCACCGTTAACACTAAAAATAATAGTCCGGCGATGATAATCCCAACTAATAAATTAAGCTGACTATGCCCTTCGCGCCTACAAGGATCCTGCAATAAACGGTATAAAGGATTGACTTTAGGGGTATGTTTTATCGCCTCCCACAATTTATCCATCGCCCACGTTACCCAAGCAACCACTTTAAAAAACAAAATTTTTAAAAACCAGGCACTTAAGAAAAATATAACTAACGCGCTTAGCATGACCAAGATAAAGCGAGTCGCCACCTCGGGTGGAAATTGTAATGCCGCTAAACCAATTAAAATACCGGGTAGTATATAAGCGGGGGCCCACAATATGGCTGAAGTCACATTGGAAAAGAAAAAGCGCCAGGTATTCATGCGCATCATGCCCGCAATGACGGGTACTACGGGTCTAACCGGTGAAAAACGCGCTAGAAAAACACTCTTACCGCCATGGGCTGCAAAAAATTGCTCGCCTTTTAATAAAAATTTGGGATAGGCTCTAAATGGCCACATATTATGTATACTGTCTTTAAAGTAATAGCCCACACGATAACTCAAACCATCGCCCACAATCGCACCTAAAATAGCGGCAAATAAAGTTGGCCAGGCGGGAAGAATTTCAACGCCGACTAAAATACCGGCTGCCGTCATCATCAATGATCCCGGAACTAATAAGCCTACAAAAGCCAGCGATTCAAATAAAGAAATGATAAAGACTAAGAATAGACTGATTGCTATATGAGATTGCAACCATCCTAAGAATGGCCGTAAGTGATCAAAAATTTCCATTGATACGCATCCTATCCTAGTACACTATTCACCAACATCTACACCCTTGGCTTGTAGATCGGCATGATAGGAAGAACGCACCAAGGGCCCACTGGCCACATGCGTAAACCCCAATTGCTTCGCCAATTGTGCCAATTGCTTAAATTCGGCCGGAGGAACATAACGCATCACCGGCGAATGATAACGGCTGGGTTGTAAATATTGACCTATGGTTACCATATTCACATCATGTTGCCGCAAGTCGGCTAACACGCTTTCAACTTCAGGCAATTCTTCCCCTAGCCCCAACATAATACCCGACTTGGTTAAGATCTGCGGAAAGCGCGCCTTAAATTGCTTTAAGAGTTCCAAAGAAAAAGCGTAATCTGAACCTGGACGTACTTGCTTGTATAAGCGCGACACAGTTTCAATATTGTGGTTAAAGACATCGGGCGGCGCTTTAGAAAGTTCATTCAGGGCGACTTCCATACGTCCCCGAAAATCAGGCACTAAAGATTCTATTTTTATGTTTGGACAACTAGCGCGTATGGCTTCATGACAAGCCACAAAATGGCCAGCACCACCATCACGCAAATCGTCTCTATCGACGGAAGTGATGACTACATAACGCAATTGCATAGCGGCGATCGTCCGCGCTAAATTAGCCGGTTCTTCGGGATCCAGTGGATCGGGTCTACCATGACCTACATCGCAAAAAGTACAACGCCTAGTACATTTGTCACCCATAATCATAAAGGTAGCGGTGCCATGACTAAAACATTCCGGTAAATTAGGACAAGAAGCTTCTTCACACACCGTCACCAACCGATTCTCGCGTAAAGTTTCTTTTAAGCTGGTAACGACTGCAGAATTGCGGGGTAATTTGATGCGGATCCAATCGGGTTTCGCTAAAGGCTCTGTGGTCATCTCCACCTTAATTGGCACGCGACGCATTTTAGCTTCGCCTTTTTGCTTAATGCTAGGATCAGTTATAGATGGATTCAGCATATATTTTATCACCATAACAAAATTGTTTTACGTACATTAATAACGGCGCGGCCAGGTTAAAAATATCATCCACCTCGGCCCAATCACGCCACTGCGTCATTTTAATGTGCGCTAGGCCGCATGGATTAATACGCTTAAACGGGCTTAAATCCATATCCATATTAAAGCTTAAACCATGATAAGAGCACCCTTTTTTGACGCGTAATCCCAATGAAGCCATTTTTGCATCACTCACATAAACGCCGGGCGCCTTGTCTCTTCTCGCCGCTAGGATACCATAATCGGCCGCTAAACGGATCACGGATTCTTCAATTGCATTGACAAACTGCCGTATAGGCAATTGTAGACGGCGTATATCCAACAAAAAATAGACGATTAATTGCCCAGGGCCATGGTAAGTTACCTGCCCCCCTCGATCTACTTGCAGCACAGGAATATCTCCAGTGTCTAAAATATGCTCAGGTTTGCCATTCTGGCCTTGAGTAAAAATAGGGGGATGCTCTAAGAGCCAAATTTCATCGGCACTGGTTTCATCGCGATTTTCGGTATAATCCTTCATACGCTGCCAAATAGGCTCGTAGTCATTCCGGCCTAAATAGCGGATATTTAAGGTAATAGCGGTCATAGGCACTCTACTCCTACATAAAACTGGTGGCTAATTGTAGAAAATTTTAGCCGTTTTTGCAATGGGGGGAGAAGTCAGGGTAAATCTAAGCAGCTATTTTCAGACTAACATGTAATCCCAAGCGATTGGCTAAAGTGATAAGCGTTCCCACTCTAAAGTTTTCAATTTTTCCATTCAACAAGGCATTTACTCTAGGTTGCGTAATACGTAATATCTTTGCCGCTGCTTGCTGCGTCAGTTTTTCCGTTTTTATTCTTTCAGCTATGTGGATCAGCAATTGAGATCGCATTTTCAAATCGGCTATTTTCTCGGGATCGTCTTCTAAAGCGTCCCACACACTTTTAAATCTTGGGTTGGTTTTATTCAT
>VFJT01000128.1 GCA_009885935.1 Gammaproteobacteria bacterium | reverse complement strand
CCATGAAACAAAAATTGCTTGCCTATGCTAGATTAATGCGTTTACACAAACCAGTAGGGATTTTACTGCTGTTATGGCCGACTTGGTGGGCTTTGTGGTTAGCGGCATTGGGTTTACCTTCTTTCAAGAACTGGCTTATTTTTACCGTAGGCGTGGTTGTCATGCGCAGCGCCGGTTGTGTGGTCAACGATTTGGCCGATAGAAAGTTCGATGGATTGGTGAAGAGAACGCGCGATAGACCTTTAGTCACAGGCAGCGTTACGCCGCTAGAGGCATGGATACTATTAGCTACGCTATGTGCAATAGGTTTAATCCTCGTACTATTTCTAAATTTAGCCGTATTTTTATGGGCTTGTTTGGCGCTAGCACTGGCTTTAATTTATCCCCTAACCAAGCGCTTTTTCCCACTGCCACAAGCGATATTGGGTTTGGGTTGGTATTTGGCGATCCCCATGGCCTTTGCCGCTGAGGCTAAAGTGAATGCAGTGACTTTATGGCTGTATTTAGGCGCGGTAGCGTGGACAATTGCCTATGATACTTGGTATGCCATGGTCGATAGAGAGGATGATATCAAAATCGGCATACAGTCTAGTGCTATTTTATTTGGTCGTTATGATAGGCTGTGGGTAGCGATTTTTCAAATGTTTAGTTTAGGGGCGTGGTTTTATGTAGGGATTTTAGCGCAATTACAGTGGCTTTATTTTTTAGCCTGTATTGTGTGTACCGGTCTTTTTGTTTATCAGCAGATTTTAGCCTATCTTTGTGAGCCCAAGCGTTGTTTTCAGGCTTTTTTGAATAATCAGTGGGTGGGGTTAGTATTATTTCTAGGGATTTCTTTGAGTGTTCGTTGAAAAGTAACTCCGTGTTTTTCGTAGGGGCGGGCCCCCGTGCCCGCCCTAACCAGGGCAGCCACAGGGAGCTGCCCCTACGAAGACACCAACGACAGAGATTATGGCACCACTAAAATCTGCAGCGTATTCGTTCCACCCAATTCACCGATGTGCTGTCCTTTAGTGAGTATAACGGTATCGCCCGTTTGTAAAAAATGATGCTGTTGTAAATAATGCAAGGCATGGCGGTCTATATGATCTAAATCTTCATGAACCATAGCAAAATGTATAGGAACCACACCGCGATACAACACCATTTTCCTTAAGCTTTTAGTATGCGGCGATAAGCCTAGTATAACAATGCCGGAACGTATGCGCGACATCCACAATGCCGTAGCGCCGCTTTCGGTTAAACACACAATGGCCTTAAGCGATAAATGGTTTGCAGTATACATCGCTGCCATGGCGATAGCTTCGTCGGTGTGTGAAAATTTCTTATCTAAGCGATGATGCGATACTAAAGTTTTAGGATGTTGTTCTGCGCCTAAACAAATTCTAGACATGGCTTCGACCACACGCACGGGATCATCGCCATTAGATGTTTCGGCCGATAACATCACGGCATCGGTGCCATCCAACACGGCATTGGCCACATCCATGACTTCAGCACGGGTGGGAATGGGGCTATGGATCATCGATTCCATCATTTGAGTCGCGGTGATAACGACTTTGTTTCTAGCGCGTGCTAAGCTTATCAATTGTTTTTGTATGGCCGGTAATGCTGCATCCCCTATTTCCACGCCCAAATCGCCACGTGCTACCATAATGGCATCGCTGGCTTCAATGATGCCTTCGATATGATCTAAAGCCTCACGACGTTCTATTTTAGCAATAATGCTCGCATGACCCTTCATGTCGGCAATATGTTTTCTGGCAGCTATTATATCTGCGGCAGAACGTGGGAATGAAATGGCGATATAATCGACGTCTAAATCCAGAGCGGTGCGCATGTCTATTTTGTCTTTAGGCGTAAAGGATTCGGCCGATAAACCGCCGCCTAGGCGATTGATGCCTTTATGATCGGAGATGTTGCCACCCGTGATAACCTGACAATGAATTTGCGCGCCTTTTACTTCTAGCACTTTAAAGCTCAGGCGGCCGTCATCTACCAATAAGGTATCGCCAGCGACCACGTCTTTGGGTAAATCTTTATAGCTTAGACCTACGCT
>VFJT01000070.1 GCA_009885935.1 Gammaproteobacteria bacterium | reverse complement strand
TAAAACTTGATTTTTGTGCTTAAAAAATGTATAATGTATGAATTATTAATGAATAGGGTGGTGTAAAAATGGCTAGTTCTCCCGATGCCTTATTGGGCGCAGCTGCTGAAAATGAGGAGCTTCAGACTTATGCGGGCGTTAATAACGCCAAAAGCGGTGGTGGCGATGCTCAGGATGCCCTAATGAAACAAGGCGCCGAAATGGCGGGTGCGGCCGTTGCGACATACTTCGGATTACCGCCGGAGGTGGGTGCGAAAATTGGCGGTATGCTGGCGGATGAGATGACAAAAGAAGATGAGGAGAAAGAGAAAACCCCCTTCGAGGCGCGCAGTCTAGGCATAGGCGGCGGCTAACCCTCTTAGGTACAACACGGCTACCTCGCCTTTTCACTAGGATACGGCCTTAAACCCAATAAGCCGATTTCTGATTGACTTCCCCCCTGTTACCGTCTATAATGGAATTCAATACCACAATGGACGACAGTTATGTTTGTTGAACGTACCTTGGCACGCGCTATCGATAAAGTCAGTGCGACTTTCCCCGTCATTTTACTGACAGGTCCACGCCAAGTTGGGAAAACGACGCTGCTTGAACATTGTACACACAATACCATGCGCTATGTCTCTTTAGACCAACTGGCGGCACAGGAATCAGCAAAGCTAGAGCCAGAACTCTTTATTCAACGCTATGCGCCTCCGGTCATCATTGATGAAATTCAATATGCCCCATCTTTATTTTCTAGTATAAAAATAGCTGTAGACCGATTGCGTAAACCCGGTTTATTTTGGCTCACAGGTTCACAACGATTTCATCTTATGCATCATGTCTCTGAATCACTGGCTGGCCGTGTAGGACTATTAAACTTACTCGGTCTTTCTTTAAAAGAGCAAATGAATCAAGCATCGGCGCTAACCCCCTTCCTACCGACGAAGGATTTTTTACACAACGCCGAGAAACACTCCCTTCCTATTTCCATGATGGATCTATATTATAAAATATGGCGTGGTTCATTTCCGGCTATCGCATTAAACCCAAAAGTCGAACAGGATGTTTTTTATGATTCTTATTTACAAACCTACATTCAACGCGATATTTTAGATTTAACGCACGTAGGAAACAGTGCTGCCTTCTTGAAATTTGTACGCGCCACCGCTGCACGCACAGCACAATTACTCAATGTGGCTGAGTTAGCTCGCGATGTAGGCATTGATGCAAAAACAGCAAAAGCATGGTTATCTATCTTAGAAACCTCCGGTTTAATTTATCTGTTACCACCCTACCATAATAATTTGACCAAGCGTCTCGTCAAAACACCTAAGCTTTATTTCTTAGACACCGGCCTGTGTTGTCACCTCACACGCTGGACTTCTGCCGAAGCCTTAGAAGCGGGCGCTATGTCAGGTGCCATCTTAGAAACTTTTATTTTTAGTGAGATCTTAAAAAGCTATTGGCACAATGCTAAAATCGGATCTTTTTATTTTTATAGAGATAAAGATCAGAAAGAGATTGATTTATTGATCGAACAAGATGGGATCCTCTATCCCGTTGAGTTTAAGAAGACTAGCCACCCAGATAGACATTCTATTCAACATTTCTCTGTACTAGATAAATTAAATCTTCCCATTGGCCCTGGGGCCGTACTTTGTTTTGTGAAGGAATATATGCCGCTTTCTGAAAAAGTAAATGCTATTCCTATTTATTATTTGTAGTAATCCTGTGATGTAATAAAGGGCAGCCACGGGGGGCTGCCCCTACGATAAGGGTGATCTTCTAGGCTTACGAGTATATCTTAATCCGTAACTACTCGCTCCCTTTGATACTATTTCGAGAGCGCGAAAATAACCGTACCGTCATTGCGAGCCGACCGTTTTACATAAAACGCGTGCGTAGAGACGGAGCAAGCAACGGTTGGCGTGGCAATCTAGGTCGATCTAGATACGGACATAGTATATTGCAAACACATGATTTTATTCATACCCGTATGGACGTTTTGCAACTGGATTGCTTCACAAACCGTTACTTGTTCCTCGTTTTCGCACAAGTTTAGTGCGCCGGCTTGTTCGCAATGACGGTACGGTTATTTTCGCGCTAACATAATCTGCTCTATAGGCGCGAGTAGTTACCTTAACCCAACACCTTTACCTTGCCTTCTACAATCAACGGTCCCGCGGTTTTCGCTTTAATCTCGTCTATGCTCACATCGTGAGCCCGTTCTAGCAGGCGAAAGCTGCCGTTTTCTACGCTCAATACCCCTAGATCCGTCACAATTTTGTGTACGCAATTCACACCCGTTAAAGGCAAAGTACACTGCTGCAATAATTTAGATTCTCCCTTAGGGCTAGTATGCATCATGGCAACAATGATGTTTTTAGCGGCCGCCACTAAATCCATAGCACCGCCCATCCCTTTCACCAACTTACCCGGAATCATCCACGAGGCGATATTAGCGCTCGCATCCACTTCAAAAGCGCCCAATACGGTTAAATCGATATGACCGCCGCGGATCATGGCAAAGCTATCGGCCGAGGAAAAAAAAGCCGCGCCTTCAATGGCGGTGACGGTTTCCTTGCCCGCATTGATGAGATCGGGATCGACTTCATTTTCACTAGGATAAGGTCCTAAACCTAACAAGCCATTTTCCGATTGCAACATGACGTTGATGCCCTTGGGGATGTAATTCGCCACCAAGGTGGGAATGCCTATGCCTAAGTTAACGTAATAGCCATCTTTTAACTCTAGCGCAATGCGCTGTGCGATTTGGTCGCGATTTAAGGGCATGGTATTAGTAGCTCCTGCGATATTTTTAAAAGGGCAGACACGGGGGTCTGCCCCTACGTTATTTGAGGGCGAACACAGGGGTTTCCCCCACGGTATATTGAAACATCAAATACTAGCATAGTTTGGCGGAATGTGTTTCTATGAAAATGCCATCTATTATCGTAGAGGCAGACCCTCGTGTCTGCCCTATAAAATGGCAGGATTTGTTTTTTTAGGGTAAATAGCCTATAATCTCGGAGTGCATTCCGGATTTACCATGCAAATCCGGAATGCACTCCGAGATTATAGGAGCTAACATGCTGATAAATAGAATATTACAGTTACCCGATGATTATAGTTTTTTTCTTTTCGGTGCAAGAGGTACGGGCAAAAGCACCCTATTGGAGACTATTTTTGAGCCTGAAACGACCTTATTTATTAACCTATTAGATCCACGAGTAGAGTTGCGTTTTTTGAAAAATCCTGCGGAATTAAGACAGGTGGTTTTAGCCTGTGACGCGCAAATACAATTTATTGTTATTGATGAGATTCAAAAAGTACCTAAGTTATTGGATGTAGTGCATTTGCTCTTAGAATCAGATAAAAGTGACAAGCGGTTTATTTTAACGGGCTCTAGTGCTAAACAATTAAAAGCAGCCGGGGTCAACTTACTTGCAGGACGCGCCTTTACTTACTATCTATTTCCCTTTAGTTATTTAGAGTTCGGACCTGACTTTAATTTGCCAGAAGCATTGTGTTTTGGTTTATTACCGAAACTTTTTTCTTTACCTAGTCCTGCCCACAAAACAAAGTTTTTGCAATCGTATGCAATTACTTATTTAAAAGAAGAAATTTGGGCAGAACATTTGGTGAAAGATTTGGAGCATTTTCGTCGTTTTTTAGAGGTGGCGGCGCAATCCAATGGGAAAATCATCAACTATTCCAATATTGCTAGGGATGTAGGCATTAATGATAAAACAGTCAAAAATTATTTTTCGTTATTAGAAGATACCTTGGTGGGCTATTTTCTAGAACCTTTTCACCATTCATTTAGAAAACGTTTGCGTGTGGCTTCTAAATTTTATTTTTTTGATTTAGGAGTTGCGCGTGCTTTAGCCGCTACGTTGAGCCTTAATCCTGTACACGGTACGAGTTATTATGGAGAATTATTCGAGCAATTTATTATTGTAGAATGTTTTAAACTACTGCATTACTATAAATCAGAATACAGGATGTCTTATCTTATGACAGCCTCTGATTTAGAGATAGATCTGATTATTGAGCGACCGGGTTTACCGCCTTTGTTTATAGAAATTAAAAGTAAAGATGCTGTAACGGAAAGTGATTTAAGCAATTTATTAAATCTAACGGCCGAGTTTGGTGCTTGTGAGGCTATTTGTCTATCGCAAGATCCGCTTAAGAAAAAAATAGGCTCTGCCATGGTGTATCCGTGGTATGAAGGATTGAGGACTATTTTTGTTGATACTGTTGAATATGTGGATCGGTAACTACAGGGTCGGGCTTAAGCGTGCGGCGCTCGATGCGTTTTTCGAATTGTCCTTGGATAATACGATTAACATAAATGCCAGGCGTGTGTATGTGTTCGGGATCTAGCGTTCCTACAGGGACGATTTCTTCTACTTCGGCGATGGTGAGTTTGGCGGCGGTGGCCATCATGGGGTTAAAATTCATGGCCGTTTCCCTATAAATGAGGTTGCCTATGGTATCGGCCTTCCAAGCCCGAATTAACGCCACATCGGCGTGTAAAGCTTCTTCTAAGATATAATGGCGGCCCGCAAATGCACGCGTTTCTTTGCCTTCAGCGACGGGGGTGCCGTAACCAGTGGCGGTATAAAAAGCGGGTATACCGGCACCGCCGGCGCGGATTTTCTCGGCCAAAGTGCCCTGAGGCGTTAAAATGACCTGCATTTCGCCCGATAACAAGAGTTGTTCAAATAGGGCATTTTCGCCTACATAGGAGGCGATCATGGTCTTAATTTGCCGTTTTTCCAGCCATAAGCCTAAACCAAAGCCATCGACTCCGGCATTATTAGAAATGCAGGTTAAGCCCATTACACCCATTTGGTACACGGTGGCGATTAAGCCTTCCGGTATGCCGCAAAGGCCAAACCCCCCCACCATGACGGTCATATTGTCTTTTAAGCCTACTAGGGCTTCTTGATAGCTCGTAACGCGTTTGTTGAATCCGGACATGGTATTGGCGGCCCCTATGGTATTCTAAAAGGGCGGACACGGGGGTCCGCCCCTACGATATATTGAATATTACCATAATTTGGCAAGGTTTGTTTTTTTGGGGCAAACGGCCTATAATTTCGGAATTCATTGTGAAGAAAAACAAATGCCTGCAGACGATAAAGCAAAAGACAACATTTTTTCCCCCTGTTTGAGGCCTTAGAAAGTTCATTACAACGCTTAAAAGATGGAAACTAACTTATTCAGCCAGCATTCTGGTTTAAGTGCAGCAGTCATAGAGCAGATTGACAATCCTGACCTTATTGATCACATTCAACGCGTGGGGATTGTGTTTTATCAGCGGGGTTAATCGCAATGACGGGCAACGCATAGATGTGCTGCCCGTAATGATTTCTATTTCAAAAAGCGCTAATCACCAGGCTCCGACCGCTCTGCTTGAATCTTGGCATAGATCTCTGCCCTATGCACCGAAATATCCTTAGGCGCTTCGATGCCTAATTTAACCTGTGCGCCTACATCCAATATCTGAATGGTAATGTCATTGCCTATGACAATGCTTTCGCCTATACGGCGCGTTAAAATCAACATGTTGTTTCTCCTTTTTTTTCCGTAATCACTCAATAAAAAAAGATAAAATCATAATCTTCTCCTCATTGAGACTAAAAAATAAATCCATCTTGCAAATAAATGCGACGTTTTAAAATGGCGGACCATGCCCACCATAAGGGGCGCATAATGCGCACCTCAAAAAGTTCCTCATAGCCGTCTCCTTGGTTCATTGTCAATGCAGATCTGTGCGTAGGGGCAGGCCCCCGTGCCTGCCCTAACCAGGGCAACCACAGGGGGTTGCCCCTACGCTAGATTTTAAGAACCTAAGGAAATGGAACCTCTTAAAGCACGACCACCCCAAATTTTGCTTGTTTTTAAGTCTAAAAACGGAAAAATGAGGGGAAAGTAAACATTTTGGCCCGCATTATGGTGGGCAATAGGATGCCGCTGTGAACAGCAGCTGGGATCGGATATAATATGCATTAGCTTGTCCTTATCAGTTTAAGGTTCAAGTTAGCCTCTTTGGCTTGTTTCTAGCTTGCCAGAGGGGCGACTTAACAACATTGCAACTTTGAGTCTTTTGTATAAAACCCAGGACTCAAGGTTGCGCTCTTTGTGCCAGCTTTAAAAAAAGCCGCACACAAATCATCATAGCAGAAAAAAAAGACAAAGTAAAAGCTTTTTTGAAATATTTTTTGAATGTTATAAGTGCTTTAAGACAAATATCAACAAAGAAGATAGGTTGTGTTAGTGCCGCGGGTCTATTGTACCTTGTTATTGAATTTATTTTATTAGAAAGCGGGGGTATACTATTTCTTAACTTAGAACCATTAATAATTGCAGATTTTCTACAAAAAATGTATACTACAGTACATGTAATAATCTTGTGCGAGATAAATCTATTTGGGTATTTGGATCAGCGAATCAGTGTAGTGTTTCAGCGCATTTTTCTTAATGCTAATTGGGGGCCGTATTAATGAGTAGTAGAACATTATTGTTAGGTGCAGGGTTTAGTCGAAACTTTGGGTTACCGTTAGCTAAAGAAGTTTTAACGGAAATGTTTAATATTGTTGAATCGCTTCAACTTAAAGTGGAAATTTTGAACATAATTGAAAGTGGAGATAATGATTTTGAGGCATATTATGCAAAAAAAACAAATCGTTCAATAACGAGTGAGTCACAAGAAATTACAGAGGCTTTGTTATCTGTATATAATGCAATGGATGCGAAAATCTTAAGAACAATAGAAGTGCCCGGAAGAGAGGAGTTTAGTTCTATAAAAGTCATTTCATTTATTAATAAATTTTCTGCGCATCAGGGCGGTTGTGGTTATGTTTTCACATTGAATCAAGATCTGTTGCTAGAAAGGCTTTTTGTTGATTATCTTAAATTAAAAAAATTTAGTATGCCAGGTGGCTGGAATGGGGAGCATCTAGGTGGGTTATTGCCACTTTATGGTCCTGTTGATAGTCCATTTTACAAATATAATAAGGATGATCCTCGTGATAAAAAAACAACTCATTTCCCTTTTGTAAGGCAACGCCTGAGCTATTAGATGGGAATGGAACAGAAAGTTTGAGGGAAATAAATAGTCTACCCTGTCTTTTGGTAGATGAGGATTAATGAACACGCAGGATTCATATGACTATTACGCGTACCAACGAATATTTGCTCGGAATGCTCAAAGAGCTTCAAAAGCTTCCATGTGAAACAGAATGGGTTGAGTTTAAGAAGAACAATGCAAAACCAGATGAAATTGGTGAATATCTTTCTGCCCTAGCGAATTCTGCAGCATTAATGGGGAAGACTAATGCTTATATAGCCTGGGGAATAGATAACATCTCTCATGAAGTAACGGGAACAAAGTTTAGACCAGAGAGTATTAAAATAGGAAACGAAGAGTTAGAAAATTGGTTATCAAGACTCTTGTCACCTAGAATCAATTTTCATTTCTATACGTTGAATTATGATGGTATTGATGTCATTCTATTAGAAATTAACTCAGCTTCGAGTCAACCGGTGTCTTTTAATGGCCAAGAATATATTCGAGTGGGGTCTTATAAAAAGAAACTTAAAGAGCATCCCGAAAAAGAGCGAAAGCTTTGGCGACTACTTGATATTACTTCATTTGAGAAAGGGGTCGCAGCAGAGAATGTAACGGCTGAAGAAACACTTCGTTTGTTAGATTATCCGACCTATTTTAATTTAATTAAACTTCCGTTACCAGAAAATCGCTCGGGTATTTTTGGTGCGCTTAAGTTGGAAGAGATGATCACCGAATCAAAATCAGGAAATTGGAACATTACAAATATGGGTGCTATCTTGTTCGCTAAGAAGCTTTCTGATTTTACTCATCTGAAACGCAAGGCAGTTCGTATTATTCAATATAAGGGAGAATCAAAGTTTGAAACCATTCGCGAAGAAGTAAGTGAAAAAGGATATGCTGTAGGATACGATGATTTAATGAGAATTATTATGCAGTTGTTACCAAGTAATGAAACTATTAAGCAAGGTTTTCGTAAACAGGCCTCTATGCTTCCAGAGCTGGCAATAAGAGAATTGGTTGCTAATGCACTTATACACCAAGATTTTTATGCCAGTGGAACATCCGTTATGATAGAGCTTTTTTCTAATCGTATTGAGGTTACTAGTCCTGGGTTGGCATTGGTTAAAATAGATCGGTTTTTAGATAGTCCGCCTAAATCACGTAATGAAACCATTGCTTCATTTATGCGACGAATCAATATCTGTGAAGAGCGCGGTTCAGGTATTGATAAGGTGGTTATTGAAACTGAGACTTATCAATTACCTGCGCCAATCTTCAGAACAACAGATGAATATACGCAAGCGATCTTATTTGCGCATAAGGAATTAAAAGAGATGGATAAATCAGATCGAATACGCGCTTGTTATTTGCATGCGGCATTGAGATATGTTCAGCATAGCCCAATGACTAACTCGACATTACGTGAGCGATTTGCCATTGATATTAAAAATAGTGCTATTGTGTCAAGAATTATTGCGGACACAATAGAAGCCAAATTTATTCGCTGCCAAGATGAGTCTGTAGGAACTAAAGCCAGAAAGTACATACCGTGTTGGGCATAGAATTTGCTTGATAATACTTGACTTTTTTGCTTGATTTTTTTTGCGAGTAATGACGTCTATTTTAATGAAAGTTGTTATAAATCAATATGTTATACCATCTTATTTGCTTGACTGTTGCTTGATTTATGTGTTTATTCTGCCAAAATAACCTTATCATGAAGGCCCCTAGCAAAACTGCCCACTTTTTGAGTTTTCCGCCAAAATAGGGTAAGATAAGCCTTTTTAAAGCCTAGCGAAATTACCTATGTACAGATCCTTACCATTTTTCATCGGTTTGCGCTATATACGCGCCAAAAGGCGCAACCATTTTATCTCTTTCATCTCCATTAGCTCGACTATAGGCATCGCTTTGGGCATTACGGTGCTCATCACGGTGTTATCGGTATTAAATGGCTTTAACGACCAAATCAAAAACCGCGTGCTGTCCATGGCGACGCAATTGAGCATGAGCACCGAGAGCAATTTCTTACCCGATTGGCAACAAGCGGCCAGCATTGCCGATACCAACCCGAATATAGCCGCCAGCGCCCCTTATGTCAGCGGCCAAAGCATGTTGACGGCCAATGGCCAGGTATCCGGCGCCTTTGTCTTTGGGGTGTTACCGGACTTAGAAGCCAAGATATCAGAGCTCAGCGACAAAATGGTGGTAGGGCATCTCAACGATTTAAAAACACATGGTTTTGGTGTCATTTTAGGCTCGGAGCTGGCCGCAAATTTAGGGGTGATGCCTGGAGACAAGGTATTATTGATTTCCCCCGTTGCTTCAATGACACCCTTTGGCATCATTCCCCGTTCCAAACGCTTTACCGTCGTCGGACTTTTTGATGCGGGCAGTGGTTTTGGTTTTAACGATAAATTTGCTTATATCCATTTAGACGATGCCAAAGTCTTTTACAATACGGGCGATGCGGTGAGTGGTTTGCGCTTTAAATTAAAAGATGTGTATCAAGCGCCGTGGGTGGAAAATCAACTGGCCAATGTTTTTCCCGAAAATTATGTATTTGCCGATTGGACCACAGCCTATGGTTCATTCTTCGAGGGTTTAGCCTTGCAAAAAACAATGATGGCGGTTATTTTATTTTTCATCATTGCGGTTGCCATTTTTAATTTAGTCTCTAGCTTGGTGATGACGGTCACCGACAAAGCCAGCGACATCGCTATCCTGCGTACTCTAGGCGCAACGCCGCGACAGATCATGGCTATTTTCATGGTGCAAGGCAGCGTGATTGGTTTGGGCGGCACTTTAATAGGCTTATTGGGTGGTATTTTCCTATCGATGCATGTGACACAATTATATTTGTTTGTGAAGCATGTGTTTCATTTGCAATTGCTATCATCCGGCGTGTTTTATGTAGATTATTTACCGTCACAGATTATGGCGAGTGATGTGCTGCGCATTTGTATCAGTGCCGTTATCATGAGTTTCTTAGCCAATTTATATCCGGCATGGCGCGCGTCTAGAACTCATCCGGTGGAGGCTTTGCGTTATGAATAGATGGATCGTAGGGGCAGGCCCCCGTGCCTGCCCTCGGATTTACGTAGGGGCAGGCCCCCGTGCCTGCCCTAACCCAGGCAAGCTCTGTGCTATTTTCAGGGCGGACACAGGGGTCCGCCCCTACGGTAAGACTCGCATCTTCAAGTACATTGGGTATAGATCGGAGAGTAGTCACTGTGGATAATAATATAGTACTAGAAGCAAAAAATTTAGGCAAAACGTATCAAGACGGACAAATTACAGTAGAAGTTTTAAAAGAGGTGGATTTAACACTCGCTGCAGGTGAATTGGTGGCGGTGATAGGCGCTTCCGGCGTCGGCAAAAGCACCTTATTGCACTTATTAGGCGGCTTGGATAAATACACGGCGGGCGAAGTGCGTATACAAGGTCAAGAATGGAATCAGCAAACGGAAGTACAGCGTTGCCAATTGCGCAATGAAAAAGTAGGCTTTGTGTATCAGCTGCATCATTTGCTGCCGGAATTTAATGTATTAGAAAATGTGTGTATGCCCTTATTAATTGCTGGGGAAACCCCAGCCTTAGCCCGCGAAAAAGCCACAGAGATATTAGACAAAGTAGGCTTGGCGCATCGCTTGCGTCATCGTATAGGCGAATTATCGGGGGGTGAGCGACAACGCACCGCCATTGCGCGCGCTTTGGTAAAAAAGCCGGCCTGTGTATTAGCGGATGAACCTACGGGCAATTTGGATCAACGTACCGCTGAAAAGGTATATGATCTTTTTGTAGAATTAAATCGTGTTTATAAAACCAGTTTGATCATGGTAACGCACGATATGCGCTTGGCGGAGCGTTTGGAAAAAGTGTATCACATTGTGGATAAAAAACTGGAAAGACAGAGGTAATTTATGCTGTACAATAATATTTTAGAAACTATAGGCCGTACGCCCAGCGTGCGGTTGAATCGCATCGGCTCCGATTTGAAGTGTCAGCTATATGGCAAATGCGAATTTTTTAATCCGGGCGGATCCGTTAAAGATCGCATCGGTTATTACATGGTGGAGGAAGCAGAAAAGGCTGGACGCATTAAACCCGGCGACACCTTAATTGAACCCACTTCGGGCAATACGGGCATAGGCTTAGCTCTAGCGGGTGCCGTCAAGGGTTATCATGTAATTATCACCATGCCTGAAAAGATGAGTCGTGAAAAACAAGTCACTTTAGAGGCCTTAGGGGCAAAGATTTATAGAACGCCGACGGAGGCAGCCTGGGATGCGCCGGATAGTCATATTTCTTTGGCGAAACGCTTACAAAAAGAAATTCCCAATGCGCATATACTCGATCAATATGCTAATCCCGCTAATCCCGATGTGCATGAACAATTTACCGCTCAGGAAATCATCGATGATTTTGGCAACGATTTGGCGATGGTGGTGATGGGGGTCGGTACGGGCGGCACAATAACGGGCGTGGCGCGGCGTTTAAAAAAACACTATCCGCAGATCAAGATTATAGGCGTTGACCCCTATGGCTCTATTTTAGGCGGTGGCACGGAAGTAAAATCCTATTTAGTAGAAGGCATAGGCTATGATTTTTTCCCCGAGGTGCTGGATAACGATTTAATCGATGACTATGTTAAAATTAACGATAAAGATTCTTTCTTAATGGCGCGGCGTTTGATCCGCGAGGAAGGTATCTTGGCAGGCGGTTCTTCGGGCGGGGCTTTGTGGGCAGCGTTGCAAGTGGCACCCAGTTTGCCACAAGGCGCGCGTTGTTTAGTGCTGTTCCCCGATGGAATACGCAATTATATGACTAAATTTGTAGATGATGCGTGGATGCGGCAACAAAATTTTATTGTGTAGGTAATATTGTATCATCGTAGGGGCGGCCCCCCGTGGCCGCCCTTTTTGGGCAGACACGGGGGTCTGCCCCTATGAACAGCCCTTTAGAATATCGTAGGGGCGGCCCCCCGTGGCCGCCCTTTTTGAGATAAACACAGGAATTTTTCCTTACAGATTGACTGAGTAACAATAATGGTAAAAGAAAACGATGTAATAATACGGCCGATGATCCCTGAAGACATACCGGCCGTAATGCGTATAGAAAACAGCACTAACCCTACACCATGGTCGGAAAAGATCATGCGCGATTGTATTAACGTAGGCTTTAAATGTTGGAGCTTGCTCGTCAAGGGCGAAGTGATGGGCTATGCCATTTATGTTTTGTCTTTACACCAAAGCCATTTGTTAAATTTTCGCTTAGATGAAACCCTGCATGGGCAAGGCTACGGCAGTTTCTTTTTACAACATTGTCTAGACGAAACCTTAAAAGAAGGCGTGGCGTGGATGGTGTTAGAGGTGCGGCCTAACAATGTAGCGGGGCAGGCGTTATATAAAAAATTTGGTTTCACGAAAATCAGCATTAAAGATAAATATTACGACGATGGCGGCGGTGTGTTTGAAGATGCGCTGGTATATGGGTTGTGGATCAAGAAAAAATGAGTCGCTACACAGGTTTGAACTATAAAATTGCGCGGTAAGTTGCTTTTCACGGAATTCGTCATTGCGAGCCAACGAGCGCAGCGAGGTGTGCAAAGCAATCCAGGAACATATTGAATGATGAAAGAACCTGCTGTTTACATCATGGCTAGTAAAAAGAATGGTACCATCTATACTGGAGTGACAGCGTATCTTGCCGAAAGGATCTATCAACATAAAGAAGGTCTTGTGAAAGGATTTACTGCGAAATATAGCTGCAAAGACCTTGTGTTTTATGAATTGCATGAAAATATAGTATCGGCGATTGAAAGAGAAAAGCAAATTAAAGCTGGTTCAAGAAAAAGTAAGATACAGCTAATTGAAAAAATGAATCCAACATGGCAAGATCTCTATAAAGATGTCATTTTTTAGAGAGAGATGAATTTTGTTGGTACTATCGTTGTAAGTGATGGTTCGTAACTACTCGCACTCAATGAAGTGGATTCTGATAGAAAGGAAATACCAGTATCCGTCATTGCGAGCGAATGCGAAGCAATCCAGGAGATCTTAAGTAATGAAAATGAACATCATGTACAATGAGGTTAATAAAGCAATGCGACGCCTATAGAAATGAGCGCTTGAATTCCTGGATTGCTTCGCATTCGCTCGCAATGACGGAGTTTAGACTATTCAGCGTGGAATTAGAGAATACCTTCTTTTTTATGTTTATCATCACTAATGCGGAGAAAAAGTTATAATAATGACAGTATTACAAGACCAAATTAAAAAGCGCAAAACCTTTGCCATCATTTCTCACCCGGATGCGGGTAAAACCACTTTAACCGAAAAGCTATTGCTGTTCGGGGGCGCTATTCAATTAGCGGGCACGGTGAAAGGGCGAAAATCGGCGCGTCATGCCACCTCCGATTGGATGAAGCTAGAACAAGAGCGCGGTATTTCGGTTACCTCCTCGGTGATGCAATTTCCGTATAAAGACGCCATTATTAATCTGTTAGACACGCCTGGGCACGAGGATTTTTCTGAAGATACGTATCGTACTTTAACAGCAGTCGATTCAGCCTTTATGGTCATCGATGGTGCCAAAGGTGTGGAAGAGCGCACGGTGAAGTTATTAGAAATATGTAGATTGCGGCAAACCCCTATTTTTACTTTTATCAATAAGCTCGATAGAGAATGCTTAGAGCCTATTGCTTTGCTAGACGAAATTGAACAAACTTTGCAGATCGAATGTGCGCCTATCACTTGGCCTATAGGCATGGGCCGTGCATTTCGCGGTATTTACCATTTATTAGAAGACAAAATTTATTTATACCAAAGCACCAAAGGCGATCGCATTCAAGAGATGGCCATAGTCGATGGTTTGGACAGTGTCTTATTAGACGAAGTTATAGGCGAGCAAGATGCGGCGCGTTTTAGGGAAGAAATGAATTTAGTACAAGGCGCGAGCCATGCCTTTAATAAAGAAGCGTATTTAAAAGGCAAACAAACGCCGGTGTTTTTCGGTTCCGGGATCAACAATTTTGGTATACAACAATTATTAGATGCTTTTGTAGCTTGGGCGCCGCCGCCTCAATGGCGTGAAACCACTACGCGCTTGGTCGCAGCCGACGAGGAAAGCTTTTCGGGCTTTGTATTTAAAATTCAAGCCAATATGGATCCGCAACATCGCGATCGCATCGCTTTTTTGCGCATTTGCTCGGGGCAATATGAAAACGGCATGAAAGTGTATCAAGCGCGTACGCAAAAAATGTTGCCGCTGCGCAATGCCTTAACCTTTATGGCGGGCGAGCGCAGCCAGGCCGATAGCGCTTATGCGGGTGATATCATCGGTATTTATAATCACGGCACTATTCAAATAGGCGATACTTTTACCAGCGGTGAAGTTTTACAATTTACCGGCATTCCGTATTTCGCACCCGAATTATTTAAGCGCGTGCGTTTGCGTGATCCCTTGAAAATGAAAGCGCTGCAAAAAGGATTGTTACAATTGTCGGAAGAAGGTGCCACCCAAATATTTAGACCCTTGCATACTAATGATTTAATCTTAGGCGCGGTGGGTATTTTGCAGTTTGATGTGGTGGCGTATAGGCTAAAACACGAATACAATGTGGATTGCAGTTATGAACCCATCACTATCTATACGGCGCGTTGGGTGCAGTGTAATGATGACAAAATCTTAGAACAATTCAAAGAAAAAGGGCATATGAATTTGGCTTTAGATGGTGCCGATAACTTAACCTATTTAGCCCCTTCTTCGGTGAATCTATCTTTAACCATAGAGCGCTGGCCCCAGATCCAATTTGCGGCGACTAGAGAGCATTTGTAGGATATTGTGCCGGCTTGAAGCATGTTTAACTTGGCACAATAAGTCTGTAAAAACAGGGGGGTTCACTAAATAAATTCCATATAAATCAACAATTTAAAAATTTAAAGCCCTATTGGAGCGCTCTATGAGACTTGTATTTATTTTTATTGCCGTGTATAATGTGCCATACTCGGCAAGATGAATCAAAAACATTGTTTTTATTGCCACTTATAAACCTTTTTATTGGGCAAGATATGGCGGAAATTATCATTGGCAGACAAGCAGAGCTTAAGCGCTTAGATGAATTCTATAATTCACCTAAGGCGGAATTTTTGGCTATTTATGGCCGTAGACGAATTGGCAAAACATTCCTAATCCAGCAGTTTTGCCTTAAAAAGCCGAGCATTTGCTTCCATGTAACGGGCCTTAAAGATGGAAATTTACAAGAACAAATTGAAAATTTTACGCGCGTTATCGGCAATACTTTCTATTCAGGTGCGGAGATTAGAGTGAAAACAAAATGGCTTGATGTTTTTGAACAGCTTACGGATGCAATGAATAAGCTGCCTAAGAATAAAAAAATCATTTTATTTTTTGATGAATTACCTTGGATGGCCACGCAACGCTCCAAGTTGATCCAAGCCATAGATCATTATTGGAATAGATATTGGTCAATAGACCCGCTAATTAAATTTGTGGTTTGTGGTTCAACCGCTTCTTGGATTTTAGAAAAATTAATTCATAATAAAGGTGGGTTATACAATCGCGTCACATATCAAATTGAATTAAATCCATTTTCACTGAATGAAAGCAAACAGTTTTTAGTCAAAAAAGGAGTGAAACTAAACAACGTACAATTATTAAAATTATATATGGTCATGGGGGGCATTCCTCTTTACCTTGACCATGTTCAGAAAGGACTCTCTGCTGATCAAAACATAGATTTACTTTGTTTTACAAAACGAGGCTTTTTATCAAATGAATTTAGTAAGCTATTCAAATCTCTATTTGAACAACATGATATTCACGAAGAATTAATACGTCTCATTGCAAAGAATCATTACGGTATTGCGCAAACAGAGTTAATGAAAAAATCATCTAAAAGTGTAGGTGGGCGTCTTAGACAGCGGTTGCAAGAATTGGAAGATGCAGGCTTTATTGAAAGCTTTGTTCCTTACCAACATAAAGAGAGGGGGATCTATTACCGTCTCATAGATGAATATACGTTATTTTATCTTAAATGGATCGAACCGGTAATAGGTAGCATTAAACGGCAAGACAAGGAGAGTGGATATTGGTTGTCTAAACAAAAAGGGTGCTCTTGGGCAAGTTGGGCTGGTTATGCCTATGAAGCCGTTTGTTATAAGCATATTAGTCAAATCAGGAGAAAATTGAATATAAATTCTGGTGCTGAAACAGGCTCATGGCGTTATGTTCCAAAGAAAAGCGAACAGGAAAATGGAGCGCAAATTGATTTATTGTTTGATAGAGATGATGGAGTTATTACCATAGCGGAAATAAAATATACGGCACAGCCTTTTATCATCGACAAAGCTGAAGCGAAAAACATCTCAAATAAAGTGGATGTTTTCAAAAAACGAACGCGCACAGCAAAACAAATTTTTGTAGTGATGGTTTCTGCGAACGGACTTAAAAAAACAATGTATTCGGAAGAGTACATCACCGATGTAGTGGTGTTAGAAGATTTGTTATAAGCAGCTTAAGAAGTGACAGGCTTAGTGACTGTTTGCGCAGATGGAGTGATGGTTTCATTGGCGTGGTTGGGGCTGTATAAGTTAACATTTCAACCATAGAGCGTTGGCCGCAGATCCAATTTGCGGCGACTAGAGCGCATTTGTAGATGCAAATCTTTCGTAGGGGCGACCCCCTGTGGTCGCCCATCTAGGGCAGGCACAGGGGCCTGCCCCTACGAAGATGGCGCTTAGTTTTTACCGAGGCCCTCTTGGTGGTTGTTCCGCGCGCTGTTGAAGTTTTTGTAGTGCTTCTGGAGCTGGTAACACTTGATCTAGCTTAAAGGACTCTCTAGTCGTAGGGTCAAGTCGTAACTCGGGGCTTCCTGGCGCTCTTTGTTGTATATTTAAAACATCCATCAAATCGTAATATGTTTTATTTTCGCCTTTTTGAGAACTGGGCAATAATACCGGTATAGAGGGATTTTCTAGTGAAACGGGGCTAACAAAAGTTTGCCCTAGCCCAGATTGACTCACCAGCATTGCATTAAACTTAGCTTGTAGATCAACTTGTATGCACTGAATAATATGATGCTGTAATGCCGCGCTAAATCTATCCCAGCGACTAGCAATCGCTGGATTAAGTTTATTTCTAATATCTTGGGGTATGTGGGCTAAAGAAATTTTTTGCACAGGAGGAGGATTACTCACCGCAGGCGCAGCAAGGAATTGAGAACCTGGTTTCCCCCAGTTGTGCGCCATTAATGCTGGGTGTTGTTGTTGTATAGCGGGATAATTTTGTGGCACCTGTATCGGCGCCGGGGCAGCTGAGCTTGAAGAGGAAGGGGGTAGAAAAGCATCAGAGCCTATTTGTTGCATGCCGCTGAAATCACGATAAGCGTTTAGAGGGTTCATTTTTATCCAGCCCTGAGCCTCTGCTTCGGCTGCAGTGGTGGGTATCGGAGGATGTGAAGCATTTGCCACACGCTGAGGAACAGGTGCAGCAGCGTGGGGTGAGGCTGCATGGCTAGAAGGGGCTGTTATTGCAAACCTTGTTATTAATGTGTTGACAGAGGGGGCATTTAGCAACACTGGTTCTAGGCGAAGATCTACCGCAGCAATTTTTACCCCGGAAGTATGGGCTACCACCTGACCAGATCCATTATGAGCAGGTATATTATTATCTACTTGAAAATAAAGTAAATTTTTTGATTGTAAATATTCCATCAAAGCCTTTAATTTTGCTTTTTGTTCTAGAGAGGGGGCATTTGCTCCTGTTCTATCTCTTATCGTTAGGTCGCCGTTGTCTTGTACTTCTATCCGAAAATGGTCTGTTGCACCCATCATGTCTAAAAATTGCTTTAAAAAAGAGACGAGAGGGTTTTTTAATGATGAAGGGGCTCGGCTATAAGGAATCATAATTTTACTCCGCTAGTTATAATGAATTGTCGGGAGTAATTATACAGGAAAAGCCCGTTTATTGCAATAGGGAAACGGTTAAAATGACAAAAATTTCGGGTGACCCCCTCTGGTCGCCCATCTAGGGCAGGCACAGGGATCTCCCTACGAAAATACGGTATCATTTCTTAAGAAATTCTGCTACTTACGGGGAATGGATGCAGCCGTATTTTCTAATAACGTAGGATTTACAGCAGTGATATCTACAGTAAAAAAGTAAATCAGCTCCCCATACTTTTCTCCATATTTTACTGTATCAACCTCTGTGTTTATCTTGCAGTCAATCATGCCTTCCGACTTTAGGTCCTTCATAAAATTAGATAATCGCGTATTTGCCTCAGGGTAGCAACTGAATGTATTGACTCGGACGGTTAACGTGGTACGTCGATCTGTCAGACGTAATTTATTTTCACCAAAAGCACGATGTAGAAAACCTTGGAATTCTGCTCGTGACTCAGGACTGAGTTTACCGTAAGGCTGCATTATAGTTTGTACAGCAGAACTGAATAGGCGAAAAAGAGACGGCATAATTTTCCTCCATTTGATTATAATTAAATTGACGGGAGCAATCGTACGGGAAACACTAGATTGTTGCAATAGGCAAGACGGCGCTATTTACAAAAAGGCTCTGTTTTTTTATTAAATAGTCCAGTAACAAATCATTTTTAAGTATTATTGTGCACCTATTTCTGCGGCGTAGTCGGCAGAGCCGCCTGATACGCTTTCAGCATTTCCATAGGGATTGGAAAAACAATCAGGGTACTATTGGTTTGGCCTATATCCGATAGCGTTTGCAAATAACGCAATTGTATGGCCTGAGGTTGTGCGGCCAACACTTCCGCCGCTTTGGTTAATTGCGCGGAGGCTTGAAATTCACCGTCGGCGTGGATAACCTTGGCACGGCGTTCGCGCTCTGCTTCGGCTTGTTTGGCAATGGCGCGGATCATGCTTTCGTCTAAATCGACGTGTTTGATTTCTACATTGGCGACCTTAATGCCCCAAGCATTGGCTTGTCCATCCAATATTTTTTGCACATCGGCATTCAATTTTTCGCGCTCTGACAGCATTTCGTCTAATTCGTGTTGCCCCAAAACGGAACGCAAAGTGGTTTGTGCGAGTTGGCTGATGGCTTCATAATAATTTTCGACTTGAATGAGGGCTTTATCGGGCTCAACGACGCGGAAATAAACCACGGCATTGACCTTCACCGACACGTTATCGCGGGAAATGACATCTTGGCTAGGCACATCCATGACAACGGTACGTAGGCCTATTTTTACCATGCGTTGTATGACGGGGATTAAGATAATTAAGCCAGGGCCTTTGACTTTCCAGAAACGGCCTAGCACAAAGATAACGCCTCGTTCGTATTCCATCAACACATTAAACATGGAAAACAGCAGCACGGCCACAACCGCAATCATAATCCCGTAAAACATAGTATAGACTCCTCATTGAATTTGATAGGGTGAGTATATACCCATTGTTGTTCAAAAGGCGAATTATCTGAGCCGCGACCGTCAGGGAGCGGGGAAAAGAGAGGCTGTTTCAAAACCCCGCTCCCTGACGGTCGCGGCTCGGAGAATTCATTTATCTTTTCAGATATAATAGGCCCTAACAAACCTACTACCAGGAGAGCTATGAAAAAGGCCGTTATTTTATTATCTGGCGGACTAGATTCCACCACTTGTTTGGCCTTAGCCAAAAAACAAGGTTTTGCTTGTTATGCCATGAGCTTTTCTTATGGGCAGAAACAGTGCGCGGAATTATTGGCTGCACAAAATGTTGCACGCCATTTTGGTGTGGTGAAACATGAGATCGTTGATTTAAATATCGCGCAATTGGATGGTGGTGGCTCAGCATTGACGGATCCGCAAATAGCGGTTCCTGAATACGTTGAAACGGATATTATTCCCATCACTTATGTACCTGCACGCAATACCATTTTTTTATCCATAGCGCTGGGCTGGGCAGAAATATTGCAAGCGCACACTATCTTTATTGGAATCAGCGCCGTGGATTATTCCAACTATCCCGATTGTAGGCCTGAATATTTAGAGGCCTTTCAAGCAATGGCAACTTTGGCCACTAAAACAGGGGTGGAAGCGAAGCCTGTGCATATTGAAGCGCCGTTGCTTCATTTGAGTAAGGCCGAAACTTTAACTTTAGGGTTATCATTGGGTGTGGATTATAGCTTAACGGTGTCTTGCTATAAAGCCAGTGATGAAGGTTTGGCCTGTGGTCATTGTGCCAGTTGTGAATTGAGAAAACGGGGTTTTGCAGCAGCGGCGGTGGCAGATCCTACGCGGTATGTATTATCGTAGGGGCGGGGCCCCGTGCCCGCCCAAAAAAGGGCAGCCACAGGGGCTGCCCCTACGATGATCTCACAAAACAAAAACAAATTCTTTGCGCGCGGTTAAATCGCGGTAGAGCGCATCGAGTTGTTCTTGACTTTGTGCGATAAAACTAACAGAAAAAGACACATACTTGCCGTGGCTGCTGTTTTTCACGGTGATATCGGCTTCTGACACATCAGGCACGTAGGGCTTTACTATGCCTAGTAATGCGTCTAACGTCACCGCAGCCGCTATGGCGGTAATTTTTAGCACAGTGCGGCAGGGGAAAGTGAGTAGCGCCTTATTATCTACGTTGTCACTCATTTTAAAATGGTTTCTTCGACCACCAACCGTGCACAGTGCCGCTGATGTCATCGATCATACGTGTCCACCATCCCCCTACAGGATCATCCTTTAATGCCACCAAAGGATATTCAGCCAGTGGTTTGTTATCGAGTAAGACGATAACTTTACCCAACACTTGTCCTTTTCGTACAGGCGCATTCACTTTGCTGGGTAACATCGTTTGCGTGCTGATTTTATCACTGTGTCCGGCAGGGAGTGTTAAATACGTATCTGAACTAACCCCTACGTTGACTATTTTATCGCGGCCTTTCCATACCCGTACTTGCCCTAGTGTTTGATTAGCACTATAGAGTTTCTTGCTTTCATAGAAACGTGCCGCATACGTTAATAAAGCTTGACTGTCTTCTGCGCGCGAATTATCGGAAGGAGCGCCGAACACGGCAGCGATAAAGCGGCTGTTGCCAAGTTTCGCTGAACTCACTAAGCAAAAGCCCGCCTCATCGGTATGGCCTGTTTTCAAACCATCGGTGTTGGGATAACGCCACAACAAACGATTGCGATTTTGCTGAGTAATGCCTGCATACGTAAGTTCTTTTTGAGCAAAACCTTTGTAATCTTCAGGAAATTGGGTAATGATGGCACGTGCTAAAATGGCCATATCGCGTGCTGATGAATAATGTTCCGGGTGAGGTAAGCCATTACAATCCGTAAAGTGTGTATTGTTCATACCTAAACGCGCGGCTTGCTGATTCATAAGGTCAGTGAAAGCATCTTCACTACCACCGATAAATTCAGCCATGGCCACACAAGCATCATTGCCTGAATCGACGATAATGCCTTGTATCAGCTCGCGTACAGTGACTTCATCGCTGGGTTTGATAAACATACGCGAGCCGCCGGTTTGCCAGGCTTTTTTACTGACTGGGACTTTGTCATCTAAATGAATTTGGCCATTGGCTAAAGCATTAAAGGTAAGATATAGAGTCATTAATTTAGTTAGACTCGCCGGGGGTAGCCGTACATCGGGATTATTAGCACCCAGAATTTTACCATTGCCAGCGTCGATTAGGATATAAGCCTTTGCATCGATGGTGGGTGCGGGTGGGACTATAAGAGGTGCCTGAGGATGGCCATTATTGGGGCCTATGGGCAGGTTTACGGCATTATCGGCCGCAAAACTGGGTGTGATAATCAGCGGTAACAGCAAGGCAGCAGCAAAGGCAATGGAATTCAGTTTAAAATATGGGCGAATTGTCATCGTTTATCCTTGGGTTTGAACTAAAATTTATAGAGTAAAATAATGCTCCCAATTTAGCATATTCCATGAATGGAGTAAAAGGGCCTTCGTGCATCGTAATCGTGTATGAAAACCACCTATATTATCGTAGGGGCAGACCCCCGTGCCTGCCCTTCTTGGGCGGGCACAGGGGCCCGCCCCTACGAAGAGTGCCATTATCTAAAGGGCTTTATAGTATTATTTCTAAACAAATCACCAAAAATAAGGCAAAATGTGACGGGCAATAGGAATAAATGCTTGTAGCTTATCCAAGGATATGTTAGTTTTATGCTTTGGATTTGCCAGGGTGCTGCGTGCGTAGTGCGTAAGTGGTGCATTGGTATACAATCCAAGAAAATATCATGCTGTACGTAAAGGTTACCCCCGGAATCTAGATCCTTGAGAATGTGTATGAAATGTGCGCTTTTTCGAAAAAGGGTGTAATACAATTAGGTACAGTGCTATTAGTCAACATCGATGGAGATTTAAGTAATGAAAAAACTAGGCTTAGGTGTGTTAGCCTTGGTAGTGAGTCTTGGGCTAGCCGCTTGTGGCGGTAGTGGTAGCAGTGGCTCCGATGCGCCAGCTAACACTGATACGTCTGCAGCGCAAGCTGATCAATCCATGGCCACAGGCGCCGCTAACAGCGATACGACTGCAACTGCAGCCGAACCCGTTGCTCCAGCACCTGCTGCGCCAGCTGATCAAAGCACAACCGATAACAGTAATGCTGATGCCAGCAGTACTGACGGTAGTGATAACAGCAGCGACAATTCTGCTGAATAGTACTTTTGGTCTATTTTCTAAACGCCCCAGTTTGCTGAACGTGAACGGGGGCGTTTTTTATTGGCGAATGAAAAACGGAACAACTATTATGGATAAGCACGAAGTATCTTTTGAAGATAAATATTCTTACGAACACTCAAAGGGTTACTACTCTAAACATCAATCATTCAGAAAACATTTGACTACCTGGTTCGAAGGCCGGATGGTAAAGCGAGCGTCAGGCATTGCCGGAAATCCTAAGGTTATTTTAGATTTACCCTGTGGCTTTGGCCGTCTGTGGCCAGCCCTCATTGCAACGGGCGCTACAAAAATTATAGCAGCGGATAAATCGACAGGCATGTTGCAAGTGGCTAAGGAAATGACACCCGCCGAAGTTTTGTCCCGTGTGACATGTATAGCCTCTACGGCAACTGAGATTGAATTACCCGATAAATCGGTAGACAGTATTTTTTGTATGCGCTTACTGCATCATATCCATGACAAAAATTACCGCTTAGCCATTTATCATTCTTTTCAGCGTGTAGCACGTGACACGGTTGTGGTGTCGCTGTGGAGCCAAAACAGCGCGCGTTATCAAAGAAACAAATACAAAAAGAGTCGCGATGGCAAAAAGCCTGAGGAGGCTGTTCGTAAAGGTGATCGCTATTACTTTAATATACAAGAAATGGAAGCAGAATTTATTGAAGGCGGATTTGAAATCATAGGGCATACCGATATGTTGCCTTATATATCCCCATGGCGTACTTATGTGTTAAAAGTTACTTAGAGAACTATGGCGCAATTTTTTACTATACACCCAGATAACCCACAAGACCGCTTATTAAAGCAAGCCGTGGCGATGATCCACGAGGGCGCAGTTATCGCTTTGCCTACCGATGCTAGTTATGTATTAGCCTGTCATTTAGGCGATAAATCAGCACTGGATCGCCTGCGCGCACTACGTCGTTTAGATGCGAATCATTTAATGACGCTATTGTGTAAAGACTTATCTACTCTCGGCAGTTATGCCAAGATTGAAAACAGTACTTTTCGGTTATTAAAAAGCTTAACCCCAGGGCCATTTACTTTTATTTTAAATGCGAAGAGCGAAGTACCGAATCGCATATTACATCCTAAACGTAAAACCATTGGTTTACGTATACCGGATGCCGCTATTTGCCAGCATTTATTATCTTTATTGGAAGAACCTTTATTGGCAACGACACTCATTTTACCTGGAGAAGATTTGCCGCTGACGGATGCTGTGGATATCCGTGAAAAACTGCAGCAGCAGGTAGACTTGGTGATAGACGGCGGACCGGGATCCTTGACGGGAACGACGGTGATCGATGCCACAGAAGCGACGCCAATTCTAGTACGTCAAGGATTGGGAGATGCGGGGTCTTTGTGAGCACTTTAAAAAAGAAAATGGACTTTGTTAATACTGTGAATATGTTAAATTGCACGATCTCGTCATTGCGAGCTTGCGAAGCAATCCAGGGGTAAATAATCACTGTTTTATACGGTTTCACATTGTTTATTAGCCCTGCTGTAAGTGAAATTCTTTTTCACTACTCAAGATTTTCCTGGATTGCTTCGCAAGCTCGCAATGACGAGACTGCGCAATTGAATAGAACAGTTGTATTGTTCTTTAAAACAGGCTAATAACATCTTGCCATCAACATTTCTGCCGTCAAATTCTGTTTATCATTGCGTTCAATACAGTCGTGAACGAGCCCTTCTTTTAAAGCTAAAATGCGATCGCCATAGGCTAGGGCATGGTTTACATTATGCGTCGTTAATAAGGCAGTAATATGACGCTCATGAATGATGCGTGCCGTCAACGCCATTAGGTGCTCGGCAGTTTTGGGATCTAAGGCGCTGGTGTGTTCATCCAATAATAAGATCTCTGGCGGATACAGTACCGCTAGCGCCAGGGCTAAGGCTTGTTGTTCACCGCCCGACAAGCGTGCCACTAATACATCGAGTTTAGTGGCTAGATTGGGGTTAAAAGAATATAAATAATCGGCCAAGGAGTCTATAGTATCGGCTTTATTTCTTTTTTGTATTAACTGATAATTTTCAAAAATGGTTAAATTTAAAAATAGATTATCTTGCGCATTTTGCGTTAAAGTGTGGATGCAATGCGCGCGCGCTCGTGCGGATAAGGACAAGATGTTTTTGTTTTTTAAAATAATCTTACCTGCATTGGTTCTATAACGGCCGTCTAATAATTTTAATAACGAGCTTTTGCCGGAGCCATTGGCTCCTAACACGACTACGCAATCGCCTTTTTGCACTGAATAGTTGATGTCTAGCAGTATAGGCCGTTCTAGCGACGGGTGTCTTAAGGTGATGTTTTCAAACTGCAATAATGGAGTCATGTTAAACTCGCTTTTTGGGTTGCTGTGCGTAAGAACAAAGCCAATAAAACCCCTAGCAGTAATTTTAGATAAATAGGGTTAATATTAAAGCGTAACAAGCCATTGAGAATAAAGAAATACAAGGCAATGCCGATGAAAGCCGCCAGTAATTCGCTGCCCGCACGTAAATAATGTTTTTTCACAAAAGGTAAAATGAGATGTTGGCCTAAAACGATGGCGCCTATGCCGATTAAGGTCATACCGACTCCCATGCCTATATCGGCATAACCGATGATTTGCGCGGTGATGGCACCGGAGGCAGCGGCCAATAAATTATTTAAACCAAAGCCGGTAAAGCGCAGAGTGGTTACGTTATAGCCCTGACGCGATAATAACATCGCGTTATCACCAAAAGCGCGTAAGCACAAGCCTAAGCGGCTTTGCAGTAAAGCATAAAACGCAACAACCAATAAACCTATCAGCAAGGCCACACTCAACCAACCTAGCGTCAGGCTGTGCGCAAAAGCAGCGCTGAATAGGGTAGGAGTGGATAATAAATTAATATTGGGTCGTCCCATAATCGCCATATTCACACTGTATAAAATAAATGAGGTTAAAATACCGGCTAATAAGGGATCTACCTTACCGCCATTTTGTAAGAAAGCGGTAAAAGCACCTGCTATGGCGCCGCAGGCAAGGGCTGCGAGAAAAGCAATGTACGGCGATATTCCCATTGTCACCAATTGCGCAAACACGCCTGCACCCAATACGAAGCTACCATCGATGGTCATGTCCGTGGCGCGCAATAAGGTGTAACTTAAATTAATGCCCAAGGCCAAGGGAATTAAAGTTAAGGATTGCGTCAACGTTGCCAGTAATAAAGCTATCATTTATATTTGTTCCTTCTTTTGTAGGGGCGGACCCCTGTGTCCGCCCAACACGGGCAGGCACGGGGGCCTGCCCCTACGATTATTTCAGAGTTCCCACCTGTTCATTGGTAACATCCACAACGGCGTAGTGATCTTTTGCCGCCTGTTTTTCAATAGCAGCGATATCTTGTTCTTGAGCGTTTAAAGCTTTGGTATTGATGAATACGGAGAGCTTCGTCATCTTTACTGTGGGGATCGTTGCCGCGGGCGTGCCTTGTAAAATTTGCACCGCTACCTTAGCGCCTTCCACCCCAATTTGATATTCTTTAACGCCTAGGGCAAAACCCGAACCATTTTGCACTGAGCCGTCATCGGCGCTGATCAAGGGAATATGTTTTTGATTCGCCGTTTGTGACAGCGTGGCGATACCGCTCACCACCAATACATCTTTTAACACCAAGATGCCTTGCGTTTGTGGCGATAAAGATTGCGCTATGCTGTAGAGATCGGGCAAGGCGGTGATCATGCGTTTATCGACCTGTATGCCCAAGGCTTTTCCTGCGGCAACCGCTTCATCTACTTGAGGGGCCATTTTATCGTTGTTGCTGTAGACTAAGGTTAATTGTGTTTTGGCGGGATAAACAGCGTGTATAAACTGAATGATTTGAGTAGGGGTAATTTCATCGTCTACTAAAGCCAGCTGCCTGTGCGCGCGCGTGCTATCGGGCAATAAAGCGGCAAGTCCTACGATGGGACGATCTTGAATCATCGCCGCCGTCATTTCCGTAGTGGCTGTAGCGATGGGGGCGTAGAGATCAACCCCTTTGTTTTGCAATTGTAAGATCATCGAGCGTTGTAAATTAATATCGCCTTGAGCGCGCATCACTTGAAATTCTACGGGTTGTTTCAGGTTAGCCGCTAATGTTTCCTCAAAACCGCGCGTGATCTCATCCATGGCAGGATGTTCTATAGGAATGATGATACCCACCTGAATGGGTTTAGGCGCATTGCTGCGAGTAGTGTGTTTGTTATTGTCACACCCTGCAATGAATAATAGGCTTATTAAGCTTATGTAAGTGAGTATGCGTTTCATGGTGAGTCTCCTCTTAAATGAAGTAATGTAACGTCTTCGTAGGGGCGGGCCCCCGTGCCCGCCCTAACTAGGGCAACCACAGGGGGTTGCCCCTACGATTTATTTATAAATAACAATTTCTTCAATGCTTGCCGTTCTTTGGTCGTCAAACGTTTCAATTCATTTGAACCGCGGGTGATCTTAGCGATACTGACATTGAATTGTTGCGCTATTTCGCGTTGCGTCAACTCTTCTGCCAATAAGGCTTTTACGATACACAAACGCGTGGCAATACTGTGCCGCTCCTCATGGGTTAGAAACACATCTAGAAACTGCGCCAAACGGTTCACATCTTGCTCTTTGGCGCAAAATTCTACAAATTTCAACCAGTTATCGTTTGCCATAGCATCTCCTATCCGTAATTTTGTAATGTTACAGCATTACACTTGGCCTGTCAAGCTTTTTTTGCTTTGTTAAGGAAGAGTTAATATACTCTTAGTTCTGAGCATATATAATACACCCAATACTTTGTGCAAAAATAATTCAAAATTGTTAACAGTAACTTAGGACCACAGCAACATATTTGGCCCAAAAACCCGACTTATTTTTGACTGCAGCGTATAATATATGAACATGTTTTTTGACTTTTTATAATAATATCTTGCTGAGGTAAACGTTATGTCTTTACAACCCATGTCTGGCGGAAATAACCCCCTTTTGAATGCATTCGATGCATTTGCTGATTACATCTCCATTAAGGAAAAGGAACCCCAATCAAGATTGGATCGATTCGTCTATGCCTTACCAGGAGTCTTTTCAAAATCAGAAACCATTCATGTTGCAAAAAAACTACTTGAAGCATTAACAGGTGGATGGGTAAAACCATTTACGGATGAAGAAATACGAGTATTAACAAAGGATGATAGTTTAAAACTATTATATCTACAGCATAAAAGCGTTATTGATGTGCTTATTCTACTTTCAAATATACCCGAGGAAGATCTTGAGTATAAAGCGGAAGTGATGAAGGCATTTTTCATTCTATTAGAATCTCCTCTTTCTTTAGATAAGGATGAATATTTTTTCAGGATGATATGCGACAAGGATATAGCAAGAGGCCTATGTGTACTTAAAAAGGCAGGAATTCCTTATCAAGATAACTCTGCTGAATTATATGAAAAAGTTTTTTGCAAAAGCGATGGTTATGATCTATTGATAGTACTATTTTCAGAATTAAAATTTTCTAATCCAGAATACGCTATAGAACTCTATCCTTTGTTTAATCGTATCAATAAGGATGCCACTAAAAAACTAGCAGAACTTTTTAAAATTTTACAATCTGCAGGCATTTCTTGCGAAGATAAAGGTTTTGAACTTTACAAAGAGCTTACTAACAGGGTTAAATTTATAGATAATGACAACACACTTAAGTTAATCGACCTATTTAAACTATTAAAAGAAGCAGGTATCCTTAATGCAGAGAAAGTCATTTCTATTTTTGCCTTACTTGAAAATGATTTTTTGTACTTAACCCTAGATTGCATGAAATCTTTGCAAAAAAATAATATTTCTATGAAAGGCAATGGAGTCGATCTTTACAAGGTGATTTTTGAAAATCCTTATAAGGCCAAGGAATTAGCGGATATTTTCATTTCTCTAAAAAAATATGGGATTCCTCTTGAAGGTAATGGGTTTAAGCTTTACGAAGCTATAGCTATTGGCAAAAACACGTATGTGGGAAAAGACTTAGCAAAAGCATTTATTATTTTAAAAGAAGCTGAGGTTCCTCTTGAGGGTAATGGATTTAAACTTTACGAAGCTATAGCTATTGCCGAACATGAGCATGTGAAAGAAGCATTAGTAAAAGCATTTATTGTTTTAAAAGAAGCTGGGGTTCCTATTGATGGCAATGAATTTAAGCTTTATGAGGGCATTATCAATAAGAAGTTTAATAAAGAAGAATTATCAGAAATATTTATTATTTTAAAAAAAGTTGATTTCCCCCTTAATGGAAATACTTTTAAACTTTACGAAGCTATTGTCAATAATGCCGCATTTTGCCTAAGAACATTAGAACAAGTAAAAGCTCTCGGATTCTCTGCTGAACTACACCCGTCTTTATATCATGCCGTTTTAAATGAGATCTCAAATCTTAACGCAAGACCCTATCCGATCATGAAAATGATGGGTTCTCTAAAGCAATATGTAGAAAACAATGCTTTATTATTAAGTGATTCCCCACTATTTAGTCAACAGGCTAAAGAATTAGAACTTATTGTTGAAGAATCATTTTCGATCTTAGATTCTTTTCAGCAAGGACCACTAAATAAAAATAAATCAACCGCTTTTCTTGAAAATTCATTGCAAAGGATCATTGATAATTATCCAGATGTTAGCTTAGAGTTTAATCCTCATGGGTATTATCTTTTGAAAATTGGAAAATATGAGTCTATTAATCTAAGTCTTTTGTTAGAAAACGCTAATTTAAGTCAGTTAGTGTTAGAAGACAGCTTCATCAATAGTATTGGGGAAATTCTACAAAAGATAATGCTTAAAAATCTTAAAAATATAGATCCTAAATTCCACCTACCTGAAGATCTTTCTGCGACTGACGCTGAACAGGCAAAAGCCATCCTGCAAAAGGCGGCTGAGATCTATAGTGATCATTATTACATAAATATGAACAAGCTATTTCGTTCAGAAAAATTGGATACGAGTGAAGGTTTGATGTTAAGTGATAATGATTCTGAAAGCACATTGGCTTGTTTTCTGTTAGGCTGCCTTTCAAGTCATGTAGCCAATAGTCTTTATCAAGAAAGGGAAGAAGATATAAAAACCGAACAAAAAAGGCTAATTCGAAATTTGGATTTAACTCCAACGCAAGAGAAAGCATTGCTTACAAAACGTTATGTGAGCTTTCCTGCCCCCTCAAGTTTTGGTTTTCGTGATAATAAATTTTTTGAAAGTGAAGCTTCTCAAAAGATAGAAATTCCCAATCCGCCACATTATAATTGCACCACATTTAACAAAGGCGAAGCTGAGCTGCTTATCCCTCCTGGAGAATCTGGCATAATAACCAAAGTCGCGAATAGACATTTACTTTGGACCATTCTCAGAAGCCCAGAACTAGAACGTCCTGATCAGTATTGGTCTGAATTAGCATTGGCACAGGCATTTGAAAATCATTTGTCTAAGCCATATGGATATGAAAAAAACAGTTCGATTACAATAAATCGGAAAGAAATTGAACGGCCCAATCATAACATGACACATACTTATCGTGTTATGTTGGCTATTGAACTCGTTATTGATTATTTCTCTGTCTATGCTAAAGAGGATGAGTTTAGACTATTTTGCCAAAATATCACAGCAGAAGAAATGGAATGGTTGCGTGTTGCGGCAGCATTCAGTATTACAGGGCGTGAGGGGGAGTGTAGTGCACAAGCAGCTTCAGCCGCAGCTCGCTGTGCCGGATATAGGGAAGCATCGAAAGAGCATTTTATTCAATTTTCTTCTGTGAATAAACCCTTTCAAACTTCAGAAACTTTGCCCAAATTAGCATCCCATGCTGTGATGCAAGCACGAATGGCTCATATTATTCGTTATATGGGTAACCCGAACTATGAAGTCCAAAAGACAGAACCTCAAATCAATCAGCATCCGAATGAAAATGAACGGAAAATGCGAAATTTTTGTCATCGCATATTAAGCATTGCCCATAGTTTAGATCTGGCACGTTGCTTTCACCCAGAACAATATGGAAATTCACTGAAAAATTGTCGAGAATTGTCCATAGAAAGCCCTGAACAGCAGCATGCTTATGATGCAATGATTCGCTATATGATTGATTTGATAAAAGCACACGGTGGAGGATTGATCTGCGATATAGAGTTTGATGGTACCTTGGCCTATAGAAGCCGTTGTTATGAGCCTCAATATGCAGACTCAAGCCTTTCTATGAAAAGTTTACGCGAAATGTCCGATACAGTACCAAAACCAGAAAAGCCAAAAGCAAAGCAAGCATCGCCTCAAGATGCTCAGATTGCTTCTTCGCTTTCATCAGAGGATCAGAGCGTTTCTAGTCGGGGTATTAAATCTGGTCGATAAGCCATATATCAAGTGGGCGACTTGTGAGTCGCCCACAGAGTTTAAAAGGGCAGACACGGGGGTCTGCCCCTACGAAAATATTCGAGAAAATTCACAGAATTGTGTCAGTGCTGGTGTCATCTCCGGTCTGGTGGCCGAGGATTGTATATGCAACACAACACAACCCAAAACACGCTACACCGATATACGCACAGCTTTGCCATAAGGCATTCGCACCAAAAGATTGATACACATAGGCCCCCAAACTGGCACCTACGATTAAACTTAATGCCAAAGTACCCTGAAAAAAACGATGACATAGCCTGTGTAAGCTGCTGATGAAAAATATTTCGCCTAAACTGAAAATCATAGTGCTTAAAACGACGAATGAAAACAAATGCACAAGGCTTCTATTGAGCGACAATTATCTTTGCCGGTCAACGACAATTAAGATTGCCGGTTAGGAGGCATTGCCGTATCCTGCTCTGTACTATTAAAAAACAGAAGGAAAGAGGTAATGCCAGGATCCTGGATCACCGAGCAACAGGCAGAGATATATATGAAGTCAAGAAAAAAAGCCCAGAAACAGATTACGGCGGCAGCAAAAGCAGGGATTTCAGAGCGCAGTGGGCGCAGCATTGAATCTGGGTCACGAAGTGATCCCAAAGTTACGGGACATGTTTGGCGTACACGCATTGACCCGCTAGAAGGAGTATGGCAAACACTGTTAATCCCTCTTCTAGAACAGCACCCTAAATTACAAGCCATTACATTATTGGAGCACCTGCAAAATAATCATTTTGGTGAATACCCCGATAATGTGCTGCGTACACTACAACGGCGTGTAAAACAATGGAGAGCCTTACAAGGGCCTGATAAGGAAGTGATGTTTCGGCAAGAGCATAGTGCCGGTCAACAAGGTTTATCCGATTTTACTCGCCTAAAGAGCATCACTATCACCGTGGCAGGTATAGAGTTTAAACATCTGCTGTACCACTTTCGTTTGGCTTTTAGCCACTGGAGTTACCTGAAAATAATTGAAGGTGGAGAGTCATTTACGGCATTGGCTGAAGGATTGCAAGAAGCTTTACAAAGGCTGGGCGGTTCGCCATACGAGCACCGCACAGATAGCCTGTCAGCAGCGTTTAAAAATCTAAGTAAAGAGGCACAAGATGATATAAATGCCCGTTACGATGCGCTATGTAAACAATATTCTATGTTAGCAACACGCAATAATCGTGGTCTAGGTCATGAGAATGGTAGTGTTGAATCGCCCCATGGGCATTTAAAACGGCGCATAGAGCAAGCCTTTTTATTACGGGGAAGCTATGATTTTGTCGATGTTGAGCAGTATCAGTTATTTATTGATGCAGTGGTCATGGAGCACAATAGACGCAATGCTAAAGCCATAAACCAAGAACGCAGCGCGTTGCAAGCGTTACCGCAGCATAAAGCCGTTGACTATACGCAAATTAGCGCTGTAGTGAGTAGTTCAAGCACCATTGATGTACGTAGAGTAACCTATACAGTACCGTCGCACTTACAAGGTGAAGTTCTACAGGTTCGCTTATATGATAATCGATTATTGTGTTATCTGGGGCATATTTTTGTCATTGAGCTAAAACGACTTCGTCCTGAAGGTAATGCTCGTGGTCGAGTAGTAGATTATCGTCACGTTATTCATAGTTTGGTTAAAAAGCCACAAGCGTTTCGCCATTGTGTTTTACGAGATGACTTGCTACCTAATAAGGAGTATCGGACTATTTGGAAAACTTTAGATGGGCAATTAGCGCCTAAAGAAGCCTGCAAGCTCATGGTGGGATTGCTGCATTTAGCGGCAAAACAAGATTGTGAGAAAGACTTGGCACAGCGTGTGCAAGCATTATTAAATGCAGGCAAAGCCATAGTGTTGAGCCAGTTACAGCAGGAATATACCAAGCAGATATTGAATGATGCACAAAAAATTGAGGTAATACAGCACCATTTAGTTGATTATAACGCGTTTATTCCGACGCAAGCTTTGGGAGGTATTTATGCCTAATACCGCAACTCTACCATTATTATTGAAACAATTGGGTTTACCCAGTATGGGTGCGCATTGGGAATCAGCAGCAAAACAAGCTGAGGATTTACATTGGAGTTATCCAGAATATTTAATGTCTTTAAGTAGCCAAGAAGCAGCGTTGCGAACTCAAAAAAGGATTACCCGACATATCAACGAGGCAAAGCTTTTAACAGGAAAAACCTTAGATGCTTTTGACTTTAAAGCCGCCAAATCGGTCAATGCAGCCCAAATAACCGCTTTAGCAGACAACACCGGTTGGGTAAAGCAGGCACATAACCTGGTTATCTTTGGGCCCAGTGGCGTAGGTAAATCGCATTTAGCTTGTGCCATTGCGCACAGATTGATTGAACAAGGCATGCGCGCTTTATTTACGCAAACTACTTCGTTAGTGCAAAAATTGCAGCAAGCGCGTCAGGCCTACCGTTTACCGGAAGTCATTGCGAAATTGGCGCGTATACCATTGTTAATTTTAGATGATATTGGTTATGTTAAAAAAGATGATGCTGAGACGAGCGTCTTGTTTGAATTGATTGCAGATCGATATGAAAGCAACAGCCTTATCATTACGGCTAACCAGCCCTTTAGCGAGTGGGATAAAATCTTTCCCGACAATAATATGGCCGTTGCAGCAATAGATCGCCTTGTTCATCACGCCACTATTATTAATATACAAGATAATAGCTATAGAAAACCTAAGCTGTAGATAAAACAAACACAAGGAGTTGTCATGACGTAATTTAACACATCATAAAACCGGCAATCTTAATTGTCGCTGACCGGCAAAGATAGTTGACGTTTGATAT